>JAFEGC010000115.1 GCA_018240265.1 Pseudomonadota bacterium
GGTGCCTGTCCCAGCCAGTCGATGATCAAGCCGCCGATGCGCCGCGGTCCATGCGCATCGATCGACACCCAGGGCCGCTCATCGCCGGCGCCGGGTTTCCAGCCGCCTCCGAGCATCTGTGCCGCGCCGAATCCCGGCCGCGCGCTGGAAGCGCTGATGCGCGGCGTGGGCGGAGTCTGGTCCTCGATGCGCACGTCGGCGATGAACAAGCTCCCCGCGCCGCCCTCGCCCGCGACGACCGCGAACTCCACCGCACCCAGCTCGCTCATGCGCTCACCGCCGGCCGGCCCCCAGCCGAATTCGAGTTCCTCGCTGGCGATGTTGAAACGCCGCCAGCGCCGCGGCGATTCCAGACGCTTGATCACACGGCGCCAGACGTTCAAGCCGGAGGCATCGACCAGCTTGATTTCCAGATCGTTGATGCTGCCGCTGCCGCGCAGCCGGAATTGCAGGCCGTACTCGGCTGGCAGCGTGCGCGCGCAATTCTGCCGCACCACCACGAAGCCGCCGCCGCCCTTGAAGTCGTAGTCCATTTTCAAGGCGCCGAGCTTGCCGGCCGGCACGCGCGACAGGTATAGCTGCGCCTGGCCCGAAGCGGTGGGCTGCCAGTCCGAGTCGGACAGCGTAGCGATGCGGGCGTGGCGCATCAGCGGTAAACTTCCGCGTACGCGGCGCGCAGCGCGGCCTTCTGCACCTTGCCCATGGTGTTGCGCGGCAGCTCGGCCACGAACAGGATGCGCTTGGGAATCTTGTAATTGGCCAGCCGGCGTTTGAGCTGCGCGATCAGCTCGGTTTCGGCGAGACCGGCACCGGGCTTGCACACCACCACCGCCGTCACGCCCTCGCCGAAGTCGCGGTGCGGCAGACCGATGACCGCGCTTTCCGCCACGCCGGGCAGCGCATCCAGCGCCTCCTCGACTTCCACGGGATACACGTTGTAGCCGCCGCTGATGATGAGATCGCGCGCGCGGCCGACGATGTACAGGTAACCGTCCTCGTCGAAGCGACCGACATCGCCGGTGATGAAAAAGCCGTCCTGCGTGAAACTCTCGCGCGTCTTGTCCGGCGCGCGCCAGTAGCCAGCGAACACGTTGGGGCCGCGCACCTGGATCATGCCGGCGTGGGTCTCGCCATCCGCGGCCACCCCACCTTCGCCCGCCAAGGGTGCGATGCGAATATCCACGCCCGCCAGCGGCGGTCCCACCGAACCCGGTTTGCGCTCGCCGCGTAGCGGGTTGGAGGCGAGCACCACGGTCTCGGTCATGCCGTAGCGTTCCAGGATGCGCTGCCCGCAGCGCGCCTCGAATTCGCGATGCGTCTCGGCCAGCAGGGGCGCCGAACCGGAGACGAACAGGCGCATGTGCGCTGCAGTTTCGCGGCCGAACTCCGTCAGCGCCAGCAGCCGGGTGTAATGCGTGGGCACGCCCATGAACAGCGTGACCCGCGGCAGTAGCGCGCAGGCCTCGCGCGCCTCGAAACGCGGCAGGAACAGGATGCCGGCGCGCGCCGCCAACACGGTGTTGATCGCCATGAACAGGCCATGCACGTGGAACAGCGGCAGCACGTGCAACAACACGTCCCGCGGTCCCACCTCCCAGGCCTGCGCCAGGCCGCGCGCGCCCGCGGCGAGATTGGCGCGGGTCAGCATCGCGCCCTTGGAGCGTCCGGTGGTGCCGGAGGTGTAGACCAGCGCCGCGAGGTCCTGCGCTTCAAGCCGTTCGTCGATCGGATCGGGACGCGCCGAGTCCACGGCCGCTGTGAAATCGCCCTCCCCTTGCGCATCGAGCGTGAGCAAGTGCACCGTCCGATGCGTGGCGGCGGCGCGGACTTCCTCACCCGCCAGCGCCGGGTCGATGATGAGCAAGCGGGGTTCGGCATCGCCGAGAAAATAGTCCAGCTCCGTCGCGGTATAGGCCGTGTTGAGCGGCATAAACGCCGCGCCCATGCGCAAACAAGCGATGTAAAGAAACACCGCCTCCACGGACTTCTCCACCATCACGCACACGCGCTCGCCCTTGCGAACGCCTTGCGCGCGCAGCGCGGCCGCCACGCGGCGGGTGATCAGTTCCAGTTCGTCGTAGCGGACCACGCCGCCCACCACCGTGGTCAGGAACGGCGCGTCGGGGGATTCCCGCCAGCCGGCTTCCAGGCATTGCAAGGGATCGGAGTGCTGTGGTTCGGTCACGTCTCGATTATGTCATGACGCGCCGTGACCCAGCAGGAGTGCTAGTCTGTGCCCAAAACATCGGGGGATCGCACCATGCCGAAACCTGAGCCCGTGGATCAGCCAGCATCGCCGGCGTCGCGCCGTGGACTCGCTGCTTCGAGTTGGATGGCGGCGCTGACGTGCATCTCGATACTCGCCAGCGCGAGCCTGGCGCAGGCCAAACCGCCAGCCACCATCACCGTCGGCTCGCGCACGCTCACTCTTTGCAACACCGACTACACCGGTTACTGCGGCAGCATCCGCCGGCCACTCGATCCCAGCGGCGCCGTGAGCGGCGGCATTTCCATCGGCTTCGAGTTCTATCCCCGCCGCAACTCTTCGCTCCCGCGGCTCGGCACCATCCTGCCGCAGGAAGGCGGCCCGGGATATTCCTCCACCGGCACGCGCGACTTTTATCTGGAGCTGTTCGATGGGCTGCGCGACCGGCGCGACATCCTGATCATCGACAAGCGCGGCACCGGACTGTCGGCGCCCATCGATTGTCCCGAGCTGCAATCCGGATCGGCCGCGCTGTCGGCGGTGGCGGCCTGCGCCCGCCAGCTCGGCGCCGCCTCCTGGTTGCACGGCACGCGCTTCGCCGCCGGCGACATCATCGCGGTGCTGGATGCGCTGGCGCTCCCCGAAGTGGACTTCTACGGCGACAGCTACGGCACCTTCGTCGGCCAGGTGCTGGCCGGGCTGTATCCGCATCGCCTGCGCAGCATCGTGCTCGACAGCGCCTACCCGGTGCGCCCGCCGGACCTGTGGTTCCCCACCGATTGGGCCACGGCCTGGAACGGCATCGATCTGTCCTGCTCGCGCAGCCCGAGCTGCCGCGCGCTGGGCGGCGCCGCCTCCGATCGCGTGCGCCGGCTCGCGCAAGATCTGCGTGCCAAACCCATAACCGGTACCGCAACGGATGCGTACGGCCTCGCGCAGACGGTGACGCTGGATGCGCCGGGCCTGATGCGCATCATCGACGATGCGGGCGATGGCGGTTCCATCTACCGCGAGCTGGACACGGCGGCGCGCGCCTGGCTGGAGCAGGGCGATTCACGCCCCATCCTGCGGCTGTCCGCCGAACAGGACACCTTCTCCCAGGACGATCCGGAGGCTTTCAGTTATGGCCTGTACCAGACGGTGATCTGCTCCGACTATCCGCTGCAGTACGACCTGCGCCAGTCGGCAGCCGTGCGCTCGACGCAATATGCACGGAGTCTCGCCGATGCGCGCACCAATCGTCGCGGCTTGTTCGCGCCGTTCTCGATCGACGAGGCGCTGGCCTCGCAGATGTACATCACGCCGCTGGATTCCTGCCTGCCGTGGCCGGCGCCGCCGTCGAACCAGGTTCCCGGACAGCCGCTGCCGCCGTCGGTGCGGTTCCCCGCGGTGCCAACCCTGGTGCTGTCCGGCGATTTGGACAGCGTGACCTCGCCGCAGGATGCAGCGCAGGTGACGGCGCAGTTTCCCGACGCGGTGCACCTCGTCGTGCCGAACCTCACCCACGTGGTGGCGGATGCCGATGAGATCGGCTGCACGCTGGACATCGTGCACCGCTTCGTGACCACGCTCTCGCCCGGTGACACCAGTTGCACATTTAAGGTGCGGGCGGTGCGCACGGTGCCGCGGTTCGCGCGCGGCTACCAGGAGCTTGCGCCGCTCATCGCGGAGACCGGCGATGCCACTTCCGCCGATCAGCGTCGCATGGCCGCCGCGGGCCTGGAAGCGGTGGGCGATGCGCTGGCGCGTTACTGGCCCTCGCTGGATAGCGGCGGTACGGGCCTGCGCGGCGGGCGGTATGCCTATTCGTACACGGACACCGGGCTCGACTTCACCCTGACCAACTACCGGTTCACGCAGGATGTGGCGGCCAGCGGCAGCATCGCCTGGAACTTCGACACCGCGGTGATCACGGCCCAGGTGAGCCTGACCAGCGGCGGCAAGAACATCGGGAGCCTCAATATCCGCTGGATCGATTCGGCGCCCAATGCTACGGCCACCGTCACCGGCAACATCCAGGGCGCGAAGTTGAAGGCACATCGCATCGCGCCGTGAGGTGCGCGGCGGCGGAACCGAAACGGGCTCGAGTTGTCTGAGCGGTAAACACGAACAACCCATCGCTTTCGGAGCAGCCATGCCTCACCTTCAGTTGCACACGGTCGCAGCCTCCTCGTTTCGCATCCCGGGCACCGACCCGTGGCACGCCAAGCCCACCGATCCGGCCATCACGGTGATGACCGACTTCCGCGAACGCTCATCGATCACCGTGCCGGATTACCATCCCATCGACACCGCGCTGGAACACATGAAGCATACCGGCGTGCGCTGCGCTTTCGCCGTGGATGCCGACAACCAGGTGGTGATCGGCATGGTCACCGCCTACGATATCGGCGGCGAGAAGCCGCTGCGCCTGATGCGCTCCATGGACGTCAAACGCAGCGAAATCCTGGTGCGCGACTTGATGCAACCCATCAAGGAGTGGCGCGTGCTGCACATCCAAGACCTGGAACGCGCCACGGTGGCGGCCGTGGACCGCCTGTTCGGCGAGTCGGGCCTGACGCACATTCCGGTCATGGAGCAAAGCCCTCGCGGCGAAGCGCGGCTGCGGGGGTTGTTCTCGTCCGCGAAGATCAAGCGGCTGCTGGCGCCCTGAGGGGATGGCCGCGGCGGGGCCTTTAGTGCCCCGGCGGTGACTTGAACACCGCGCCATTCTTCATCACGAACACCACGTTCTTCAGCGCATTCACATCCTGCAGCGGGTCGCCGGTGACCGCGATGACATCGGCCCAGGCTCCCGGCGCCAGCGTGCCGATCGCGCCCTGCCGTTCCAGCAGTTCCGCGGCGCGCGTGGTCGCGGACTGCAGCGCCTGGAGCGGTGTCATGCCCAGTTCCACTTCGCGTCCGAATTCCTGTGCGATGGGCTCGCTCCAGGAAAACCCGCCGACATCGGTATCGAAGGCCATCTTGACGCCGGCCTTCATCGCCTTGCGGAAAGACACCGCGTGCACTTCAGCACGCTTGCGATCGCGGCGACCGGTGGGAGTATCGGGCGGATCCCAATCCGTGTAATACACCTGCAGCGTCGGCACGTACCAGGTGCCCTGCTTCAGGGCGCGCCGCGCCGACACCACCGCGCGCGCGGCGCGGTAGGAAGCCGGGTGCTTGAGGAGCTGCGAGTCGTAGTCGCCCGGACCCGGCGTTTCCCCCTGCAGGAACAGATGCGTGTGCGTATCGATGAGTCCCGGCAGCAGCGTGCTCTCGCCCAGGTCGATCACCGCCGCCTGCGCCGGGACCTCACCGCCGGTGGCGTGAACCGCGCGAATATGCTGATTCTCGACCAGCACTTCCCAGTGTTCGTGACGCTGCCCGGTGGCCGGATCGATCAGCCAATGAGCCCGTATCACCGTGGCGGACGGGTCGGCCGCCACCGCCGATGATGCGATCAGAAGGGATATCGCGATCGACCAGGCAGCACGCATGCCGCACTCCTACGCCGGGGACAGCTTTACCACCTGCTTGCCAAAATTCCCGCCCTTGAGCAATTTGAGAAAGGCCGCCGGCGCGTTCTCCAGTCCCTGCGCCACGTCCTCGCGGTAGCGGATGCGGCCCTGCCGGACCCACTCACCCATGTCGCGCAGAAAATCGGCCTGGCGATGCACGTGATCGAAAATAATGAACCCCTGCACCTTCAGCCGCTTGACCAGGATGTTGCGCATGATGAACGGCAGGTGATCGCGTCCCTGCGGCAGCTCGGTCAGGTTGTACCAGGCGATGGTGCCGCACACCGGCACACGCGCGCCGACGTTGAGCAGGGGCAGCACCGCCAGCAGCACCTCGCCGCCGACGTTCTCGAAATATACGTCGATCCCCTTCGGGCAGGCCGCCGCCAGCCGCTGCTTGAGATCGGGCTCGCGATGATCGACACAGACATCGAAGCCCAGTTCCTTCACCGCGAAGGCGCATTTGTCGGCGCCGCCGGCGATGCCGACCACGCGGCAACCCTTGAGCTTGGCGATCTGCCCCACCGTCGAACCCACGGGGCCGGTGGCGGCCGCCACCACCACGGTTTCGCCCGCCTTCGGTTGCCCCAGATCGAGCAGCCCCACATAGGCGGTGAGACCCGGCATGCCCAGCACGCCGAGATACCAGGACAGCGGCGCCGCTTGCGGATCGAGCTTCACCAATCCCTTCGCCGGCACGGCCGCCAGTTCCTGCCAACCAGCGGCCGCCAGCACCACATCGCCCACCTTGAACTCGGGAGCCTGCGACTGCTCGACCCGGCACACCGTGCCACCGCACATGACCTCGTCAACACCCACCGGTGGCGCGTAAGAAGGCGCATCGCTCATACGGCCGCGCATGTAAGGGTCGAGAGAAAGATACAGCGTGCGCAGCAGCACCTCACCGGCCTTGGGCTGCGGAACCGGCACGGTTTCCAGCCGGAAGCAGTCCGCTGTCGGCTCGCCCTGCGGGCGGCGCGCGAGCACGATGCGGCGATGGTTTTCAATACTCATGGCTTGTGCAAGCATACACCCATCAGCGCACCAGCGCGTTTCCAAGAAAATCCTAAAGGGGACTTCATGAATATTCGTACCGGCATCGCGGGCGCCGCGTTGGGCCTCGCGCTGAACTTTACCGTGGCGCACGCCGACACCGTCGTGGTCAGCGCCGACCGCATGATCGACGTGGTTGCGGGCCACGCCATCGACAAGCCGCAGATCACCGTCACCGACGGACGCATCAGCGCCGTCGGGCACCAGGGCGATGCGGTGCCGGCCGGCGCGCGGCGCGTGGAGCTTGCCGGCATGACGCTGCTGCCCGGGCTCATCGACATGCACGTGCACCTGACCTCGGACCCACGCTTCTCCGGCTACCGCGGTCTGGAATACACCGATAATTTCTGGACCGTGGTCGGCGTCGCCAGCGCAAAGAAAACGCTGGAAGCCGGCTTCACCACAGTGCGCAACGTGGGTTCCTCCAATTACGACGACGTGGCGTTGAAGCAGGGCATCGAGGGCGGTTACATCACGGGGCCGCGCATCGTGCCGGCCACCTATGCCATCGGCGCCACCGGCGGGCATTGCGACTCCACCGAGTTCCCGCCCTCGATCAGCGCGCCGGAGCCCGCCGTGGCCAACGGCCCGGAGGAACTGCGATTCACGGTGCGAAAGCTCCGCAAGTACGGCGCCGAGGTGATCAAGTTCTGCGGCACCGGCGGTGTATTCTCCAAGACCGACACGGTGGGCGGACAGCAGTACGACCTGACCGAGATGAAGGCGCTGATCGACGAGGCGCACATGCTGGGTCTCAAAGTAGCCGTGCACGCGCACGGCACCGCCGGCATCAAGGATGCCATCCGCGCCGGGGTCGACACCGTCGAGCATGCTAGCCTCGCCGACGCGGAGGCCTTTGCGCTGGCCAAGCAGCACGGCACCTGGTTCAGCATGGACATCTACAACGGTGACTATACCGCCGCGGAAGGCGCGAAGAACGGCGTGTTCGCCGAGTCATTGGAGAAGGACCGGCAGATCACGCTACAGCAGCGCAAGACCTTCCAGGCCGCCGTCAAAGCCGGCGTGAAAATGGTGTTCGGCACCGACGGCGGCGTCTACCCGAACGGTGACAACGCCAAGCAGTTCGCCAAGATGGTCGAGTGGGGCATGACACCGCTCCAGGCCATCCAAGCCGCCACCGTGAATGCGGCGCAGGCGCTGGGGCGCACGGCGGATGTCGGCGCAATCGAGACCGGCCATTATGGCGATCTGATCGCGGTGGAGGGCGATCCCTTGAGCGACGTGACGCGACTGACGAACGTGGCGTTCGTGATGAAGGGCGGCGTGGTGGCCAAAGACCCGCGCAAATAGATCCGCGTCAGACTACGAGGCTGCGATATCGATTGCTGCCTACATCGCGACTCATTTTGCGATACCACGTTGATACCCGCTGGAAGGTTGCATTTATGCGCGAAATGCGGGAATCGGCTCAAATGAATTGAAGACAAAAGCCAAGGCGAGCAAACCCAGGAAACCGAAATGACCCGGAAAATCAACGCGAAAGCGGCTCGCAAGCTCGGCGTGCGCCGATTCGATGCGGCGGAGTATTTGCGCGAT
>JAFEGC010000116.1 GCA_018240265.1 Pseudomonadota bacterium
GCCGGCTCTGCGCCAGCGGCAGCCCCGCCTCACGCCCGAAACCGTTGACCACATTGACCACGCCCGGCGGCAGCAGATCGGCGATCAGTTCGATCAGGAACAGGATGCCGATGGGCGTCTGCTCGGCCGGTTTGATGACCACGCAGTTGCCGGCGCCCAGCGCCGGCGCGAATTTCCAGGCGGCCATCAAAATCGGGAAATTCCACGGGATGATCTGCCCGACCACGCCCAGCGGCTCGTGGAAGTGATAAGCCACGGTGGTCTCGTCCACATCGCTCAACGCGCCTTCCTGGGCGCGCACGCAGCTGGCGAAGTAGCGGAAATGATCCACCGCCAGCGGCAGGTCCGCGGCCAGGGTTTCGCGGATGGGCTTGCCGTTGTCCACGCACTCCACGTAGGCGAGCTTTTCCAGGTTCTGCTCCATGCGGTCGGCGATCTTGAGCAGCAGGTTGGCCCGCTCCACCGCCGATGTCTTGCCCCAGGCGGGCGCCGCGGCATGGGCCGCATCCAGAGCCTTCTCGATGTCCTCGGCGGTCGAACGGGCCGCCTGGGTGTAGACCTTGCCTGTGATGGGGGTGATGACGTCGAAATACGCCCCCTTGACGGGTGGCGTCCACTTGCCGCCGATGAAGTTGTCGTAGCGGGGCTTGTAAGTTGCCTTGGCGCCGGCCGCGCCCGGGGGTGCGTAGATCATGGACTGCTCCGTGCGAATCGCGAATTCGGAAGGGAAAGAAGCCGCGACTGTAGCCCTCCTCCCCCGCCCGCGGCCATCATACGAAAGTAGCGGGTCCAAGGTGTGGAAGGAGGGTTGGTCAGCTTGCTGTCGCCCGCCGGTTATCTGTCACGGTTATGTGCGGATTTACGACAAATCAACCGGTTCATGGGTGGAATCGCGACACAAATTGGCGCACCGCTTGATTGAAAGCGGCGCGATTCTCCACGCCCTCGTAAACCTCGTGTGGACCTGGCAACGGAACGAACACGAAACGCTGAGCCGGGACACCCGCTTGCAGGAACAACCTGCCATCCGCCGCGCCGAAATCGAAATAACCGGCGGTCACGAACAGGCGCAACCGATGGTCACGTGACATGGCCGCCGCCAGGTTCACCTCAGTGCTCGGGTCGGGGTGGAAAGTCCATTGTGAGTTCGCCAGGAAATTCACGCCGATGTAGGGCTCGGTGCTGGCGAAGTGTAGTTGCTGAGTGAGATACCGCCCGACGTCGGGGCTCTCGACCGCGCCGATGCTGGCCGGCGTAGGTGCCGGACCAGAATGGGCACCGGGCTTCACCACACCCAATGCCGGATCGTCGATGGCGCCTTCCTGTCCCGGCGCGAGCGGGCCGGTCACCCGCAGATCCAACCGTCCCGTGCGTAGTCCCTGGTCCTTCAGCAGGTTGAACATGTAGGTGTTCGCCTCGATACGCAGGTCCTCCTTGAGAATCAGATCCACCGGCAGGCCGATGAACGCGGACAGCTGTGTGGCGATGCGACGCTTGTCGTCCTCGGGCAAATCCTGGCCGCGCGCCAGCGCCTGCGCATAGGGCCCGCGCGCGAAAACCATGGCTTCATGGAAGAAATCCGCGCTCGACAGTCCGCGGCGATCGACCTTGCGGTGATACCAGGCGCCGGCGGCCATGCTGGCGATGCTGCTCACGATGCGCACGTCGGCCGGCGCATCCAGCGGCGCGCCCATGCCCGACACCAGCAGCACGCCGTCGAAGCGCAGCCGCGGCACGCGGGTGACGATCAATCCTGCCCTGATGGTGCCGTAGCTCTCCCCCATCAAGTATCGGGGCGAGCCCTCGCGGTGATTGGCATGCAGCCATTGGCCGATGACCGCAGCCACCGTGTCGGCGTCGAATCTGCTGTCGTACCAGGGTCGCGGATCGACACCGGGCAGCGCGCGGCTGAAGCCGGTCGAGACCGGATCGATGAACACCAGGTCGGCGGTGTCCAGCACGCTGACGGTGTTGTCCACCAGAGCGGGCTCCTCGCCCGGCTTGGCGCGAGCGCGAATGACGGGACCAAGCGCTTTCATATGGAGCGGCGAGGACGAGGCGCCGGGACCGCCGTTGAAAGCGAAAATCAGCGGCCGGTGCGCGCCGGCGACTTCGTCGCGAGTGTAGGCGATGGTGATGACCGAGGCGCCGACGCGGCCGGCCGGATCGGCGACGCGGAATTCCCGCACGGCCGCGGTGTAGCCGACGACACGACCGCCGATGGAGACCTGATGATGCGTGATCGCGGAGCGCAGCCGCCCTGCCTCGCGATTACCGGCTGGCGTGGCATCGGCCACGGTGGCGCTGAGCACAAGCCCGGCGATGAATGGCAGCATCGGTCGCAGGCGGGTGGTCGCCATCGGCATCGCGCCCTTCTCCGGTGAGAATGGAAAGCGCCGCGGATTTCCCGCGGCGCTTGTTTGCTCAGAAACTCTTGGACAACGTCAACCCGAGGGTACGCGGCATCAGAAACAGCACCGAGTTGGTATTCGTGCCATTGCGGTTGTCCGCCCACACCACACCATGCTTGTCAAAGACGTTGCGTGCATACAGATCAACCCGCCACTGCGAGGCCGTTTCCAGACCCGCACGCAGGTCCACCTGGGAATAGCTCGGCTCGTCGAATCGCGATGCGTTAACTGCTGAATTGACGAAGGCGGAGCGCCTCGCCCCCACGTAGGCCCAATTGGCGCCCACGTAGCCGTCCAGACTGCTGGTGAGATGGATGTCCTTCTGCACCGACAGATTGCTGCTGAATTTTGCCGACCCCGGCAACCGGTCACCCGAAGCGCCCACCAGCGTATCCGTGCCGGAGAAAGTCGGCAGCGCCTCGCTCAGCTTGGCGTCGAGCACCGTTGCATTGGCGGCAAACGTCAGTCCCTCCACGGGCCGATAGTCGACGGATGCTTCCAGGCCGCGGCTGCGCGCCCGCCCACCGTTGGTCGTGTAGGTGAACTGCGTGGCGGCATCGGTGTTCTGCAGCTGAATGTCCTTCCAGTTGATCTGGAACAACGCCGCCTCGAAGCCGACCTTCTTGTCGTACGCGAAGCCCTTCAAGCCGAGTTCGTAATTGACCACCCGGTCCGGTTTGTAAGTCAGCGGAATGGTGCCGATCGGGGTGTTCGGCCCACCCGGCCGATAACCGCTCGCCGCCCGGAAGTACAACATCAAATCGGGATTCAGGTGATAGGTCGGCGAGATTGCCCAGGTGAATGAATGATCACCGGAGGTACCCAGCGGCAGCGTGGAAGATGGACCGAAGGCAAGCTGCGCTGGCCCGTCGATGATCGTATCGCCACCATAGCTCTGATCGTTCTTGGCGTAGCGAACACCGGCCTGCAGATCAAATTGTGGCGCCATGTGCCAGACCACATCGGCAAAGGCGGCGCGTTCCTTGTATTCGAAAGGATTGGAGCCGATATACGGCGTTGCCAGCAGCGCTCCGCCCGAATCCATCAATGTCAGCGTCTGGTCCACGCTGCCGGTCTCCTTGGTCCAGAACAGACCACCACGCCAGTCAACCGGTCCCGCCTTGCCACTGACGCGCAATTCCTCGGATTTTTTTCTGGTACCGCCGGTATCGGCGATATCGACCACTGAACCTGCACCATAGAACGGCGGCGCCTTGAGGAATCCGAAGATGGCGGTCAGATCCTGCAGATTGGTACCGGTGCTCTTTCCATAGGCGGTGATGGAAGTGATGTTGACCTCGCCAATCTTCCACTCGATACGCGCTGTATACAGTTCCTGCTTGCCGAAGTCAGAAGTGGACGTCAGCTTGATCGTGTTCTCGCCAAACGCCGGCACGTAGTTGGGTGGTGGCGTGCCATTGGGTCCGCCGGTAGGATCAGGCAACACCTGAATTCGCGCATCGAAATCGGCATCCCGCTTCTGTTGCATGGCGGTCAAAGTGAAGCTCAAGCCTTCAAATGGCTTGATCAGCAATGCCGCCTGTCCGCCATAGGTATGGGTCTTGTTGACATCCTTACCGACGAATCCCGTCGCGATGTTGTCGATATAGGCCGGATCCTCGCGGTTGAACGCACTGACGCTCAATGCCGCATGCTCGGAAGCGAACGGCAGATTGACCGAACCACGGGTGTTCCAACCGGTCGATCCGTCCTTGGTGCTCGCCGTGCCCACTTCGGCGCGAGCCGAGAACTTATCGGTCTGCGGTTGACGGGTGACATACTTGATCAGACCACCCAGGCTCGAGGCGCCGTACAAGGTGCCTTGCGGGCCTCGTAGGACCTCCACGCGCTCGAGCATCGAGGGATCGATGTCCGGGAATCGACTGTTTCCAAGCCCAGCCGCCAGAGAGGAGCCGAATTGCACGTCGTCGATCAGGATTGCCAGCGTCGGATTGGTCGCACCGCCGGTGGAGAGGCCGCGCAATGACAAGCAATATGTTTGCCGGCACTGGTATTGCAGATTCGGGATGCGCGAGTAGAAGTCCAGTACGCTGACCAGGTTCTCCCTGGTCAGGTCCTCGCTGGATACCGCGGTGATCGAGGCGGGAACGTCGACCAGGCGCTCGGTGCGCTTCTGGGCCGTGACGATCACCTCTTCCAGCGCGACCGGCCCGGAAGTCGCGGCATCTTCAGCGGCAGCAACACCGGCCGAGGCACACAGCGCCGCAGCCAGCACACAACGGATCGAATGTCGGAGCGTATTCATGCAAATCCCCTCACCCTCACCTGGGTGTCTTGAATGAGGATGCTATCCAGCCGCGACCGAAGAAATATTGCGTTATGGGAGGGCACCTCCTCTCCGGCGGCAAAGTAATGCGCGGAACGGCCGCCCGGCAGGTACAGATCGCCGCCTTCGCATCAGCGGCCACAACGCGCCGCTCCGCCCGGCCGGATCCGCTCCCACTGCCAGGTGGGCACGGTCTCGCCGCGCGGCAGATAGCTGATGTCCAGCTTCGCATCCCCGCGGCGGATGGCCAGGTGCAACCATTCATCCTGCGTCCCCTGAATCTTGTCCTGCGGCACCGGCCGCAGGATCTCATCGCCGTTGCGCAGCCCCGCTGCCTGCGCCGCCGATCCCGGCAGCAGTCCGCGGACGATGCGTGGCGATTCGGTCAGCACCGCCGGTTCGAAGCCGAGTTCATAGCGTCGCAGGGGTTTGGAGATGCGGCGGTAACAGGAACCGAACGCGCCAGAACTCGGCAACGGTGTATCGCCCGCAAGGCTGCGCTCGAAGGCCTGCACCGCCGTCGACCCAAGCTCGCGGCGCAGCAGATCCGTCCAGTCCCGGGCCACGAGCGGGCGGCCCGATGATCGCTCCAGGGCCTTCATGGCCAGCATCAGATCATCCAGGCTGCGGCGTCCATGCGAGGCATGGCGCATCGCCTCGTCCATGGTCACGAAATACAGGAAGCCACGGTCGTACGGCAGCGTGCGGATACGCGTATCGGCCCAGAACCGGGCGGGTACCTGGGAGTTCGGAACGTTGCCCAGCGCGTTGGTGTAGTAGCGGGCCGCGTAGAAATTGACGTCCTTGAGAAACGCATTGGCGTCGATCAGGCCATAGCGAAACGGCAGTTCGTGTTCGTAGAACACGGCCAGGCCCTCGTTGAACCAGCTCGCCGCCAGTTCTCCTCCCTGCTCCTTCGATGCGCTGAGCATGGGTTGGAAGGTGTGGAACATCTCGTGCGCCAGCGTGAACTTCAATTCCTGCGGATCGTTGCCACCATTGTCGCCGAAGGTCACGATGAAAGAGCGATGCATGCCCATGCCGCCCCCGGCGTTCACCGGATTGCGGCGCATGAATACGGTATAAGGCGCGGCCGGCGTGCCGAAGAATTTCTCATAGTGTCCGTACAGTTCCCCGGTCCATTGCATCAGGGAACGCGCATCGAACGGCGGGTCTCCCTGCCAGGCGGAATAGAATCCCTGTCCCGGCGGCGAATCCGGGTACCGTCGCAGCGCGCCGGTCATGAAGTAGATCTGATCGAGGAGCTTGACCTCCCTGCCCTCGCCTTCCGGCAGGGGACTGAGCGCAGCACTCGACCCGGCCGGCAGGGCCGACAGCTCCCAGTCGATGTTGAACCGGGCACGCTCGATGGCCGGGCGCAGCAGCACGATGGTCGCGCCGCCCGACAGGGCACCCGCCTCTGCCCGCAGGTCGACCGGCGGTGCCGCGCCGCGCGGTGCATCCGCGCGGGGTGGCCGCACGGTGTAGCTCAGGGACACCTCGCCGCGGGTCGCCCGGGATGCGAACCATTGTCTTAAGGTCTCGGACCCGGTCCCGGTGTCGTGGGCCGTCAATGTCAACGATCCAGCCTGATCATGTGCCTCGAGGTCCTGCAAGGTGTCCGCAACGGTCGGCACGTTCCAGGACACCAGCGGCAACTCGACCAGTGGCCGATCCGGCGCAACGGCAGCGCCCTTCAATCGCAGGTGCACTTGCAGCGCGGCGGCATCGGAAGCCAGTGCCGTCGGATGCAGGGTGTAGAGCGCCTCGGGCGTCTTTGCCGCGAAGCCCCTGGCGGTGCCCAGCGCCAGCGACACCACGAGAAACCACTGCAACTCGAGTTTGCGCATCATGTTCCGCTCTCCGTCGAAGAAAGATCGCCGCCCAAATGACGGCGGCGCAACGTCCAATACGTCAGCCCCACCGCCAACCAGGCGGTGACCAGCAGGTACGGCCGCCAATCCGCCTGCATGCCGAGCAGGATGATCAACACGCCGCAGCCGGCGGCGGCATATCCGAGTCGCCGAACCGTGGCCACTTCGAAGCCAACCCTCGAACGCGCGTGTACGTCCGGGCAGGAAGTTGCAGCTCGTACTGCCGAAAGCGAGCAGGCTACATACTTCAACATCGTCGGGACGTTCACGGCGAGCAGCAGGAACACCACGCTGCTGGGCAACAACAGCCCGGTGATGACCAACGCATACGCCAGCAGCACGGCGATGTGCGGCGTATGGAAACGAGGATGGATGAAAGCCACACGCGCGGGTAGAACGCCACTGCGCCCCATCGCGAACAGGCTGCGCGAGAAGGACACCGCCACGGCATTCAGCGACTTGAGGATCGAAGCGGTAGCCGCGATCACGATCACCGGCACCGCCCAGCGCCCGAATGGAATGCGGGCCGCTTCCAGGAGCGGTGCTTCGGTGGCGGCCAACCGCCCGGCACCGACGAGACCCAGCGACACAAAGGCCACCGCGCCGTACACCAGGGCGGTCAGCAGGATGGCTAGCGCGATGCCCAGCGGCAGATTTCGCTGAGGCTGGCGAACTTCCTCGCCGATTTCCACCGCCGACTCGATGCCCAGGAACAGCGTGATCAGCAAAGGCACTCCCGCCCCGATCGCAGCCCATCCCGGCGCCAGCGGTGAGCCGATCCGGGACAGTTCCACATACGGAGCTCCCAACATCACCAGGGCCGCTAGAACTGCCAGGAGCAGCGCCATCAGCGCCAGTTGCAGGCGTGCCGCCACGGTGATTCCGATGTAGTTGAGCCCGTAGATCAGCGTGATGGCCGCGGCCATGGTCGGTTTGAGCGGTACCGGTACGGCCATGCCCAGGTACTTGACCAGCACCAGGGCCAGCACCGTGGTGGCGCCGACGTTGCTCAGTATCCGCAGCCAGGCGATCACGAAGCCCGCCAGCGGCCCGAGGAAACGGCGCGGCCATTCATAGGAAGCACCCGAAACCGGCAGCGCCGATCCCAGGTAGGCATAGGTGGCGGCGAACAGCACCATCGGGACGGCGGCGATGCCGATCGCCACCAGCATGCCCGAGCCTGCGATCTGCGCTGCCGGTTGCAGCACGGTAAAGATCGACACCCCGATGGCGGTGCCGGCGCCAAACACCACCACGCCGGACAGGCCGACGCCGCGACGCAGTGTTGCGCGCGCCGTCGCGGGGTCCTGCTCCATCGGTTGCGACCCCATCAGCCGGCCAATACGCCGAGCAATCGCTCGATGTCCGCCTGATCGTTGAACACCGAGGGCGTTACGCGGAAGCGGTTCTTCGATACGGTGATGCGGATGCTCGCGGCCT
The DNA here is from genome assembly GCA_018240265.1 of Pseudomonadota bacterium. Taxonomy (GTDB): domain Bacteria; phylum Pseudomonadota; class Gammaproteobacteria; order Steroidobacterales; family Steroidobacteraceae; genus TMP-86. The sequence continues at coordinate 8,013 of JAFEGC010000116.1, forward strand.
CCAGCTTCGCGGCCAGCCGGTCATGCGCGCTCTCCAGCGCGCAGGCCACGATCGGCGCCTGCGATTCCGGCGGCGTGAGCAGCGTGTAGCCCAGGCGCGGCAGTTCGCGCTTGAGCCGGTCGGTGAGCGTGCGTGCGTGACCCTGGATACGTTCCACGCCGGTGGTGAGCAGATAATCGAGCGAATGATCCAGCAGCGCGATGCCGGTATGCGAGTGCGTACCCAGGG
>JAFEGC010000117.1 GCA_018240265.1 Pseudomonadota bacterium
CAGTTGACATGGAAAATCTGCGGAGCTGATTTGAGCCGGGCGCCGACGTTGAGCCAATGTCCCCAGTAATCGCCGAAGTTGTAACCGGCGAAGGGTTTCATGGCCATCGGGTCGCGGCGGACCACGCCGACTTCACCCACGGCCGCCGCTGTGGTTTCGGAGGCGACTCCGGCACCGACCAGCACGCCATGCGCCCAGGAGCGCGCCTGAAAAACCAGCGGCGCCACGGAACGGCGTCGCCCGCCGAAAACGATGGCCGAGATCGGCACGCCGGCCGGCGCATCGGCCATGGGCGAGTAGGCCGGGTTCTGTTTCGCGGCCACGGTGAAGCGTGAGTTGGGGTGCGCCGCCGGACCGTTGGCCGGGTCGTAGGGCCGGCCCTGCCAATCCGTTACCGGCGTTCCCGGCAGCCCTTCCCACCAGGGTTGATTGTCGGCCGTGACCGCCACGTTGGTGAAAATGGTGTCGCGGCGAACGGTCTCGTAGGCGTTGCGGTTGGTGCTGGCGTTGGTACCGGGCGCCACGCCGAAGTAGCCGGATTCGGGATTGATGGCGTACAGCCGGCCATCCGCGCCCGGATGGAGCCACGCGATGTCATCGCCCACGGTCCAGATCTTCCAGCCCGGGAAGTTCTCGGGCGGAATGAGCATGGCGAGATTGGTCTTGCCGCAGGCGGAAGGAAATGCGCAGGCCAGATAATGAATTTCACCCTGCGGGTTCTGCACGCCGACGATGAGCATGTGTTCGGCCAGCCAGCCTTCGGTGCGTGCCTGCCAGCTGGCAATGCGCAGAGCGTGGCATTTCTTGCCCAGCAAGGCGTTGCCGCCGTAGCCCGAGCCGAAACTCTTGATCGACAGCTCCTCGGGGAAATGCATGATGAAGCGCCGCTCGGGATTCAAATCGCCGGTGGAGTGCAGACCCTTGACGAAGCGGCCCTCGCGCGCGATGCGCTCCAGCGCCGGCCGGCCCATGCGCGTCATGATTTTCATGTTCAGCACCACGTAGGCGCTGTCGGTGATTTCCACGCCGCAGCGGGACAGGGGCGAGTCGATGGGTCCCATGCAGTAGGGCACCACATACAGCGTACGGCCCTTCATGCAGCCCTTGAATAGCTCGTCCATTCTGCGATGGGCATCGGCGGGCGCCATCCAGTGATTGTTCGGGCCGGCATCCTCGCGGTTGCTGGTGCAGACGAAGGTCAGATGCTCGACCCGCGCGACATCGGAAGGGTGCGAGCGGTACAGATAGCAGCCGGGATGCGTGTCCTGGTTCAATTCCAGCAATTCGCGGTTGCGCACGAGTGCGGCGCGCAGTGCGTCGAATTCCGCGTCGCTCCCGTCGCACCAGTGGATCGCCGCCGGCTGGGTTTGTGCTGCAACTTCGCGGACCCAGGCAGCGACATCGCGGCTCAGAGCGGACAGATCGAACGTGTGCTGGGGTGCGGTGGCCATGGAACCTTCCGTGACGAGCGTTGAATTGCGGGTAAACGCAAGGATGACAGATGCGCGGTACCCTCGCCAAGTGAGCTATCATCGGGTTGCCGGCCACCTGAGTGAGCGCGTTCCGCCTGCTTTCAGAATACGTGTGATTTGTCTCACAACTTACTGACAATTTTACAATTTATCTCCAAGTTCTGGGTTCGGTTCCTGGCTGGACCGCGAACCCGCGGTACCCCTTTGATGACCCTGCTTTCTTTTGCGCCGATCGCCCTGCTGGCGGTGCTTGCCGCTGGCGCGGCGGCGGCCCAGAACGTGGCCCCGGCGGGCATCAGCCAGACGACTACCGGCGAATTGCAGACGCGTCGCGCCGGGGGCGGACCGGTGCGCTTCGATCTGTCGCCGGCCAATCACGTGGTCAGCGGCGATGAGCTCGTGTACACGGTGGAAATCCGCAACACCACCCCGCACCCGATCGAGGGCGTGGTGGCCGTCTCGCCCATCCCCGAGAAGATGACCTACCTCGCGGGCTCCGCCAGCGGCCCGGGCTGCGACATCGAGTTTTCGGTGGATGGCGGAGGGAGCTTTGCCGCCGCCAAAGATCTGACCATCAAGCTTCCCGCCGGGCAGTCGCGGCCGGCGGTGGCCGCGGACTACACCCACATCCGCTGGAAGCTCAAGTTTGCGCTCAGCGGCCGCGCCACCGCCTATGCGCGCTTTCGCGCCGTGCTCAAGTGATGCGCGCGGCGCCTCGTTAGCGCAAAGGTCTCGCGATGGACTACCAGGACGTGTTCGGCCCCGCAGGACCGCTGGCGCGCGCCATCGAAGGCTATGCCGTGCGCGCTGAACAATGCGCCATGGCGCGAGCCGTGGGTCGGGCGCTGGCATTGGCCGAGCCGCTGATCGTGGAGGCGGGCACCGGCACCGGCAAGACCTTCGCCTATCTCGTTCCCGCCTTGCTGTCCGGGCAGAGCGTGATCATTTCCACCGGCACGCGCACGCTGCAGGACCAGCTGTTTCATCGCGACGTGCCGATGCTGGCGCGCGCCATCGGCCTGCCGGTGCGGGTGGCGCTGCTCAAGGGTCGCGCCAATTACCTGTGCCGCTACCGGCTCGAAACCGCGCCTGAACAGCGCCAGCTGTTCGGCGCGGCCAAGGGTGGCGCGCGCCATCTGAACAAGATCCTGCGCTGGTCGGCCGCTACGCGCAGCGGGGACTTGGCGGAGCTCACCGACATTCCCGAGAACTCGCCGCTGTGGCCGCTGGTGACCTCGACGCGTGAGAACTGCCTGGGACAGGAATGCCCGCAGTTCGCGCGCTGTCATGTGTACGAGGCGCGCCGCGCCGCGCAGGCGGCGCAGGTGGTGGTGGTGAACCATCACCTGCTGCTGGCGGATCTCACGCTGAAAGACGAGGGCTTCGGCGATCTGCTGCCGGGTGCGCAGGCCGTGGTGCTGGACGAGGCCCATCAGGTGCCGGACATCGCCGCGCAGTTCTTCGGCCTGAACTGGTCGTCGCGCCAGGTGCAGCTCCTGGCGCGCGATGCCGCGCTGGAACTTACGCGCTCGCAGCTCGCGGCCGAGGACGCGGCGCAGGCGCTGCGCGAGCTGGAGGCGAACGTGCAGCGGCTGTACGCGGACGTGTCGCCGCGTTCGGGGCGCATCGACTGGGAGCGGCTGCCCGATACGTTTTTCGATGCGCTCGGCGATCTGCAGGCGGCCTTGCAGGAGGCTGCCGCGCGCTTCGAGGGCCTGGGCAGCGGGCCGGGTATCGCGGCCTGCGCGCGGCGCGCCCGCGAACTCGCCGCGCGTTTGGGGATGCTGCGCGCCGTGGACGAACAGCAGGGACTGCGCTGGGCCGAGGGTGGCATCGCCGGTGTGCAGCTGCACTTCACGCCCTTCGAAATCGCCGAACGGCTGCGCTCCTACGTGCAGGCGCGTCCCTGCGCCTGGGTGTTCACCTCGGCCACGCTCGCGTTGGGGGAGGACTTCTCGCATTTCACCGAACGCATCGGCCTGCCCCAGGCGCGTGCGCTGCGCATCGAATCGCCGTTCGACTATCGCGAGCAATCGCGCCTGTTCCTGCCGCGCGGCATGCCGGAGCCGCAGGACCCACGTTTCACCGAACGATTCATCGCCGCCTGCGCGCCGCTCCTCGCCGCCAGCGGCGGCCGTGCCTTCCTGCTGTTCACCAGTTATCGCGGCTTGAACGAGGGCCAGGCGGTGCTGGCGCGGCATTTCCCCGATCCGCCGTTCCCGGTGCTGGTGCAGGGGCAGGCGCCGCGCGATGCGCTGCTGCAGCAGTTTCGCGCGCTGGGCAACGCCGTGCTGCTGGGCACGGGCAGTTTCTGGGAAGGCGTGGACGTGAAGGGCGATGCGCTGACCCTGGTGGCCATCGACAAGCTGCCCTTCGCCTCGCCCGATGATCCCTTGCTCAAGGCCCGACTCGAAGGTATCCGCCGCCGCGGTGGCAATCCCTTTTTCGAATATCAGGTGCCGCAGGCGGTGCTGGCGCTGAAGCAGGGCGTGGGCCGGCTGATTCGCGACGCGGATGATTTCGGCGTCATCCTCATCGGCGATCCGCGCTTGACCACCAAGGCCTATGGCCGGCTGTTTCTCCAGTCGCTCCCGCCCAGCCCGGTGGTCACCGAGCCGCAGGCCGCGGCCGATTTCCTGCGACGGCGATTGGCTGGCCTGGCCTTAGCATGAGCCTGCGCATCCTCGCCCTGGATACCTCCACCGAAGCCTGCACGGTGGCGCTGCTGCGCGAGGACGAGGTGATCGAGCGTCACGAGGAAGCGGGGCGGGACGCGGCGCTGCGCATCCTGCCGCTCATCGACTCGGTGCTGGCCGAGGCCGGCTGCCAGTTGTCCGAACTCACAGTGCTGGCGGCCGGCATCGGGCCCGGCGGCTTCACCGGCGTGCGCCTGGGGGTGGCCGTTGCGCAGGGTCTGGCTTTCGGCGCCGCGCTGGCCGTGGTGCCGGTGAATACGCTGGAAGCTCTGGCATGGCCGGCGCTGCGGCGGGCCGGGCAGCACGGTGCGCCATCGAACGCCTCAGGTCATGCCGGCGGCGCGGGCGCGGTGCTGGCCTGCCTGGATGCGCGCATGGGCGGGATCTACTGGGGCTGCTACCGGGCCGACGCGGCTTGGGGCGTGGCGCCGCTAGAAGGTCCGGCGCTGGGTACGCCGGCGGAGCTCGAACCGCGGCTGCGGGCGCAGGCCCTGTCCGCGGTGGGCCCAGGCATGCGGCTATTGCAGGCCACCGGCCCATGGCCGGCACCCTGTGATGCGCAGGCGCTGCCGCATGCCGCGGACCTGGCGCGACTGGCGGCGCTGCGCCTGCCTCATGGAGCGGCGGTAGACCCCGCGGAGCTGATGCCCTTGTATCTTCGCGACCGAGTGGCGCTGACCGAAGCCGAGCGGGGCGGTCTGTCACAGAAACGTCACATGTAGACGATGTAATGATGCGCTTGAGGCGTTGAACCAATCGATGCAGGTATCGTGAGCAGCAAACGCATACTGGTGGTGGAGGATGAAAAGCCGATCCGCGACATGATCGCCTTCGGCTTGAAGCGCGCCGGCTACGAGGTGTGCGAGGCGCCTGACTGCCGCAGTGCCCGCGAGCAAATCGCCGATGCGCGTCCCGATCTCATGCTGGTGGACTGGATGCTGCCGGACATGAGTGGGCTGGAACTGATTCGCGCGCTGAAAAAATCCAAGGATAGCGAGGAGATTCCCAGCATCATGCTTACCGCCCGCGCCGAGGAGTCGGACAAGGTCGCGGGCCTTGCGGGCGGGGCGGACGATTACATCACCAAGCCATTCAGTCCGCGCGAGCTCCTGGCGCGCATCCAGGCGGTGCTGCGCCGCGCTGGACCCGGCAACGGCGAGGACGTAGTAGAGCTTGGCGGCCTTGCCATCGACGATGTCAGCCATCGCGTCAAAGCCGGCGAGCGCGCCATCGCGCTCGGACCCACCGAGTACCGGCTGCTGCATTTTTTCATGACCCATCCGGAGCGCGTGTTTTCACGCGGCCAGCTGCTCGATCGCGTCTGGGGCGGCAACACCTACGTGGAGGAACGCACCGTCGATGTCCATATCCGGCGTCTGCGGCGGGCTCTTACGCCTTACGCTCTCGACGGCTTGGTACAGACCGTGCGCGGCTCGGGGTATCGGTTCTCGACCCGCGACGCGTAGACTTCCCGAGTTATGCTGTCCATGTGGTCATTTGCCCTGGCGCGACTGGCGGGCGTGCTGGGCTTGGCGGTGCTGCTGGGACTGATTTTCGGCCAGCTCTGGCTGTGGCTCCTGGGCCTTTCGTGCCTGTACGCGGCCTGGCAGCTCATCGATCTGTACCGCCTGGATCGCTGGCTGAGCACGCGTCCCAAGACCGATCCACCGGACATGGGCGGCGTGTGGGGCGGCGTGGTGGCGCAGATCGTGCGTCTGAACCGCCGCAAGCGCTTTCACAAGCAGCGGGTGCTCTCGCTCCTGCGCGAGCTGCGCCGCTCCACCGCGGCCCTGCCCGACGGCGTGATCATCCTGAGCCGGCACCGCGAGATCCACTGGTTCAATCCGCCGGCCGGCCGGCTGCTGGGCCTGAAGCGCGGCCTCGACATCGGGCTGCGCATCGACAACCTGATCCGCAACCCGGAATTCGTGAAATACCTGCATGGCGAGCGGTTTGCGGGCCCGCTGGTGATTCGCCCGCCCAAGCCTGGCGAGTGTTACCTGTCCATCCAGGCGGTTCCCTATGGCGCCGGCCAGATTCTGATGCTGGTGCGCGACGTCACGCGGCAGATGCAGATCGAGGCCATGCGCAAGGATTTCGTGGCCAATGCTTCGCATGAGCTGCGCACGCCGCTCACCGTGATTTCCGGCTACCTCGACACGCTGGCGGAAGACCCGGGCGTGGACCCGGCCTGGGCGGGGCCGATCCACGACATGCGCTCGCAGACGCAGCGCATGACTCTCATCATCGGCGATCTGCTGGAGCTGTCACGGCTGGAGTCCACCGAGGGCGAGGCGGTGCGCGATCCCGTGGACACCGGTGCTTTGCTTGCGCGTCTGCACCGCGATGCGCTGGCGCGCGGCGATCGCCCCGCCCAGGTAGAGCTGTCGATCGAGTCCGCCGACGGCCTGTTCGGCTCGGCGCGCGACATCGAATCGGCCTTCACCAACGTGCTGGTCAATGCGCTCAAGTACACGCCCGCCACCGGCTCGGTGCATATGCGCTGGTGGAGCGATGCGGGCGGCGCGTATTTTTCGGTGGCCGATACCGGCATCGGCATACCCGAGGAGCATCTGCCGCGCATCACCGAGCGCTTCTACCGGGTCGATCCCGGCCGCTCGCGCGAACAGGGCGGCTCGGGGTTGGGCCTTGCCATCGTCAAGCACGCGCTGCAGCTGCATGGCGGGCAGTTGGACGTGCACAGCGTCGAAGGCAAGGGCAGCACGTTCACCTGCGAATTCCCCTTGGTGCGCGTATGGCGCCGGCCGGAGCGGGCGGTGGCGGAAGCCGCCGCGCAGAGTGCGCCGCGCGCCAAGAGCGCATGAGCAAGTTGACGCGCGCACCGAAGGCATGTAAACGAGGGCATCATCATGGAAACCGCTGACCTGACCCATCACATTTCGCGCCGCTTCAACGAGGACCTGGAGAAGGTCCGCAGCCAGGTGCTGCAGATGGGCGGCTTCGTCGAGCAGCAGCTGCAGAAGGCCATCACCGCGCTGGTGGAGGGCGACGGGCGTCTGGGCGAGGCGGTGGCCACCGAGGACTACAAGGTAAACGGCATGGAGGTCTCCATCGACGAGGAATGCAGCCGCATCCTCGCCACACGCTCGCCGGCCGCCGGCGATCTGCGCGTCATCGTGGCCATCATCAAGACCATCACCGACCTGGAGCGCATCGGGGATGAGGGCGAGAAGATCGGCATGATCGCCTCGCGCCTGGCCAGCATGGAACGCCCGCCGGACAAGTACCGCTCGGTGAAGCATCTGGGACGGCTGGTGGGACAGATGGTGCACGATGCGCTGGATGCGTTCGCGCGCATGGATGCCCAGTCGGCGCTGCGTACGGTGCGCGACGACAAGGCGGTGGACGAGGAGTACGAGTCCATCCAACGCCAGTGCATGACCTTCATGATGGAGGACCCGCGCAGCATCACGCGGGTGATGGAAATCATGTGGGTGGTGCGCGCCATGGAGCGCATCGGCGATCATGCCAAGAACATCTGCGAGTACATCATCTACATGGTGCACGGCACCGATGTGCGCCATACCTCGCTCGAGGACGTGGCGCTCCAGCTCGCCTCGGCGCAGAATAATCGTCGCTGAGCCCCAAGGACCCGATGCCACCGCTTCCTCCCACCACCTCGCCGCGCCTGGCCAATCTCGCCGGAGCGGCGGTTTGCGCCGCGCTGCTGGGTTATGCCTATTATGCGCAGTTCGAACTGGGCCTGGACCCATGCCCGCTGTGCATTTTCCAGCGCATCGGCGTGTTTTGCCTGGGTCTTGTGTTCCTCGCGGCGGCTATTCACGATCCGCGCGGCTTGGGGCGACGCGTGTACGCGGCGCTGGTGTTCGTGGCGGCGGGACTGACCGCTGCGGTGGCGCTGCGCCAGTTGTACATCCAGAGCCTGCCGCCGGACTCGGTGCCGGCATGCGGCGCTACGCTCAAGTTCATGCTGAAGGTATTGCCGCTGTCGGACGTCA
>JAFEGC010000118.1 GCA_018240265.1 Pseudomonadota bacterium
GGGGGCGAGACCCAGGTGCTTGGAAAACAAGCGCAGGATGCGGCTGCCCACCGCGTGGAAGGTGCCGGACCACACCAGGCGCGATACCACGCTGCGATCGCCCAGCTTGCCGCGCTCCGCCAGCGTCTCGGCGACGATGGTCTGCGCACGGCGGGTCATTTCCTGCGCGGCGCGCCGGGTGAAGGTCAGCATCAGGATGCGTGCCGGGTCCACGCCGTTCAGCACCAGGTGGGCCACGCGATGCGCCAGGGTCAGGGTCTTGCCAGTGCCGGCGCCGGCGACGATGAGCAGCGGGCCCGATTTGAAACCCTTGCCTTCGACCATGGCGCCGAACGTCGCCGCTCGGCGCTGCGCCGAGGTCAGGTTGTCGAAGGAACTGGGCTTGGTCTTGATCATGATGGAAACTATACCGGCAAAACTGTATGCATATCCAGATGGTGACGCCGTTCACGTATGGCATCGAAGCATCGCGTAAGGCTATCTTGTCCGCGATGAGACAGATCACAAGGACATGAGCCAATGAGTCGATCCAGACACAAAATGGCGCTGAACATCCCCTTGCCCGCGCGCGGGCAGCTGGATGCGGACATGCGCAAATACTTCGATGTGTGCGATGAGAAACTGGGCTTCGTGCCCAACGTGCTCGCCTGCTACAGCTTCGACCAGGGAAAGCTCCGCGCCTTCGCCAATTTCTACAACGACCTGATGCTGGCCGAGTCGGAGCTCACCAAGTGCGAGCGTGAGATGATCGCGGTGGTGGTGTCCTCGGCCAACCACTGCTACTACTGCCTGACGGCGCATGGCGCGGCGGTGCGCAAGTTGTCGGGCGATCCGGTGCTGGGAGAAATGCTGGTGATGAACTACCGCGCCGCGGACCTGCCGCCGCGGCAGCGAGCGATGCTCGACTTCGCGCATCACCTGACCACGCGGCCCGCGGAAATGGGCGAGGAGCATCGCCAACGCCTGCGCGAGGCGGGCTTCTCCGAGCGCGCCATTTGGGATATCGCTGCGGTCACCGCGTTCTACAACATGAGCAACCGCCTCGCCGCCGCGATCGAGATGATGCCCAACGAGGAATATCACTCCCAGGCGCGGGAAGCCGGCAAGCCGAAGAGCGCCAAGGTCCCGCGTTCATGATCAAGCCCAAGCAGATCGCGAGCCGCGCGCTTCAGCAGGGACGGGTGGTCACTTTCTGCTCGGACCGCCTGCTTTTCGCCAACGGCCAGGAATACGACATCGACATGATCCGCCATCCCGGCGCCTCCGCCATCGTGGCCTTGGACGCGCAGCGCCGCGTGTGCCTGGTGCGCCAGTACCGCCACGGCGTGGAGGATTTCTTATGGGAAATTCCCGCCGGCAAGCTCGATCGCGGCGAACCGCCGCAGACAGCGGCGATTCGCGAGTTGGCGGAGGAAGCCGGCGTGACCGCCGGCCACTGGGAATCCCTGGGCGAGTTTCTGCCGGCGCCCGGCCTGATCACCGAACGCGTGCATCTGTTCCTGGCCATGCGCCTGACCAAAGGCGAGCCCTTCCCGGAAGGCGACGAGGAGCTGGAATTGCAGTGGCTGCCGCTGGAGCAGGCCATGCGCATGGTCATCGACGGCCGCCTGGACGACGGCAAGACGGCGATGGCGCTGATCCGGGCCCACGGACGCTTGCAAACCTGACATTTGTGGTCGGCGGTTGAAAGCCGGCGATCGGATTCGCAAGTCTCGCCGCGGCCGCGGACGCTATTCCCATCAAGCCACCGCCATCGCGTAATCGACCTTGGCCGCGTTACCCAGCCGGTAGAACTTGCGCAGCTCGCGCAACAGTCCCTCGATGCGCGCGCGGCCGCGGCTGACGAAGCGCCGCTCCAGAAAGCGGCAGTAGCGCGCCGCGCTCGAGTGCGCGCGATGGTAGCGGTCGAATTGCTCCGGCGTCAGACGCGCATCGAAACGCGCCGCGTCGAACAATCGCGCAAAGGCGTAGGCCGGATACGCGCCATCGCCTTGACGCACCAGCAGCAGCACCGTTAGCACGAACTTGTCGACCTCGGCCTGGGTTTCGAGCTCCAAGAGCGATAATGCATGATCGCGCTGCAGGCGCCAGCACGCGTATTGGAAGTGACTCACGCCTTCCAGTGCGGTGCAGAAATCCGCCAGGTTGTCTTCGTTCAGTGCGCACTCCGGATCGTGCCGCTCCAGCCGCTGCAGCACGGTTGCGTCGATGAACAGGCTCAGCGCGGCGCCCTCCTCGGTCTGCGTCATCAACAGCTGCTCATCCAGGAAGCGCTCATCGTTGCAGGGTGCAACACCCCGTAAATGGCGGCGGTCGGTCACCAGGAAATCACCGACATCGCAGCTCGGGTCCAGATCGTACAGGGTCTCGAGCAGCAGCTGCAGGCGGCGCGCGATCACGGCGGCTCTCAATGCTCGCGCCGCGCGCCGGCGCTACGCACCGGCTGTACACCCAGCTTGCCCAGCAGCGCGTGCGCACGACGGCTCCCGGTCTTGAGCCACACCTCGTACAGTCGCAGCACATCGGCATCGCTGTGGCGGTAGGACATCTCGCTCACTTCATTGAGCACGTCCACCAATCCTTGGAACCCGCGCGCGAGCTGTGCATACACTTGCGCAGCCGCGCGACCGCGGCTGGATTGACGCAGCGTATCGGCCAGGCATCCATAGGCGTTGCCGCCCATGGCGATGTGGTAATCCACGTCGACGAGCTTGCGCGCAAAGCTGCGCATGAAAAATCCGGCAATGAACAGCGATACGTCACCGAGCCGCTGCAAGGCCTGCTGGCGGGCCACCGGCGTGGGCGCATCCACCGCGTCCGCCAACATCAGCGCCAACGGCCGCAGGCGCGGACCTTCGGGCGTGCGCTCGTACAGCGCCTCGACCCGCGAGAACAAGGTCAGCAGGCTGACCACATACGCTTCGACGCTTTCATCGATGCGCAGGCGCTGGTTGAGTGCTGCGGCGTGAAACGCATCGCGAAAGAACTCCTTCAGAGAACTGACCGCAACCACTGAGCCCGGGGTCGTGTGCATCCGATGACTCCACTCATGCAACAAGCCTCGATGCCGATCCTATCGACGATGGCAAGGCAAAGTGAAGTGACGGACTTCATGATTTTCTCAGTGATTTCCCATCAGCACTCGGACGCGTTGGCTGCCAGCAGAGGGTTCTGCGCAAGCGCGGCCTCGCACGCCATGATCGCCCCTAGTCCAGCTCGTGTAGCGCCGAAATCGTGCGCGGCGGCTCGCCCAGCTCCCGCGGCCACGCCTGCGCGTGGCGGCGCACCCACACCGCCGCGAGACGCGCCTGCCTAGCACCCACGACATCGGCATGCGGATCATCGCCCACGTGCAGGATCTGCCGCGGCGCGACCCCTGCGACGCGCACCAGCTCGGCGAATATGCGCGCATCCGGCTTGGGGGCGCCGGCGGACTGTGCGTTCACATGACCGTCGAACCAATGCGCCACGCCGCAGCGGTGTAGATCCGCATTGCCGTTGCTGAGCGCAAACAGCCGGTAACGTTTGCGCAGTCGCGCCAGCGCGGGCGCCACGTCCTCGTACAGCACCACGCGGTTGCGGGCCGCGAAGAACACCTCGAACGCATCATCCGCATGCGCCTGGGCGTAACCGGCTTGGGCCAGCTGCTCGCTCAATGCGCGGTGACGCAGGAAGGTCAGATCGTGACGCCGCTCCGGAAAGCGCTCGGCGAGGGCGCCGCGCAGGCCTCGCATGGACTCGATGGAATGCGATGCGACCGCTTGCGGGCAATGCTCGCGCAGCCAGTCGTACACTGCGCGCTCGGCGGCCGCGATCGCGGGTCCCACCGGCCACAGCGTGTCGTCCAGATCGAAGCTCAGGACCTTGATATCGGCCATCGTGCGCGTGTCGTCCGCCGGAAAGGTGCGCTAAGCTTATCGCAGGACCACGCAAGCGATGGCAGCGGCCGGACCCAACCATGAAACATTCGATAGCCTTCCTGCTGGTGGGCGCCGCGCTGGCGGCGGCTGCCGATGGCGCCACCCTTGCGCCCTTCAGCGTGCAGGATCTCGTGACCCTGCACCGCGTCGCCGACCCCGCGGTGTCGCCCGACGGCAAGCGTGCGGTGTACGCCCTGCGCAGCACCGACATGGCCGCCAACCAGGGCCGCACGGGCTTATGGCTCCTGGAGCTTGCGCATCGCGGCGCCAAGGCCCAACCGCTCACACCGGACACGGGCAACGACCGCGCGCCGCAATGGAGCGCCGACGGCACGCAAGTGTACTTCCTCTCCAACCGCGGCGGCAGCCCGCAGGTTTGGCGCATACCCGCGGGGGGCGGCACGGCCGTACAGGTTACGCAGTCGCCGGTGGATGTCGGCAGTTTCAGACTCTCGCCCAAGGGCGATCATCTACTGATCAGCGCCGAGGTGTTTTTGGACTGCGCCGACCTCGCCTGCACGGCCGCGCGACTGAAACACAACGCAACGCACGTCGCCAGCGGCGCGCTGCGCGACCGGCTGTTCGTGCGGCACTGGGATGCCTGGGACGACGGCCGTCGTTCACAGTTGTTTTCGTTGGCGCTCGATGACAAGGGATTGGCCAGCCGCCCGCCGGTGAACCTGTCTTCAGGCCTGGACGGCGATGTGCCGGGCAAACCCTTCGGCGGCCGTGAGGACTACACCTTCAGCCCGGACGGCTCACAGGTGGTGTTCAGCATCCGCGTGAGCGCGGTGCCACATGCCGGCGGTGAGGCCTGGTCCACCAATTTCGATCTGTATGCCGTGCCGGTGAACGGCGGCACACCGCGCAATCTCACCGCGGCGAATCCGGCCGCGGATACCCAGCCGGCATTCTCGCCCGATGGGTCGCGCCTGGCGTATCTTGCCGCCGAGCGTCCAGGTTACGAATCCGACCGCATGCGCCTGATGATCCTCGACTGGAAAGGCGGCACCGCGCATGCGCTCACGCAAAGCTGGGATCGCAGCATCGAGCGCTTCGAATGGTCGCCCGACGGCAAGAACCTGTTCGCGCGCGCCGAACACCTCGGTCAAAAGCCGCTGTGGCTGATCGACGCCGCCACCGGCCGCGCCTCGGCCATCTCGGCCTCCGGCACGGTGGGCGATTTCAGCGTAGGCACCGATCGCATCGTGTACGCCTCGGGCGATCTGGGCAATCCGCCCGACCTGTTCTCGGTGAGGTTCAACGGCGGCCGCGCGGCGCAGCTTACACACGTCAATCCGGAGCTACGCGCCACTCGTCAGCTCGGCGAGTTCGAGCAATTCAGTTTCAGCGGCGCCAACGGCGAGCAGGTGTTCGCTTACCTGGTGAAGCCCGCCGGCTTTCGCGCCAGGCAGAGCTATCCGCTGGCGGTGCTGATCCACGGCGGTCCGCAGAGCAGCATGGCCAATGAATGGCATTGGCGCTGGAACGCGCAGAACTTCGCCGGCGCGGGCTACGCCGCGCTCCTGATCGATTTCCACGGCTCCACCGGTTACGGCCAGGCCTTCACCGATTCCATCCGCGGCGACTGGGGCGGCAAGCCGCTGCAGGATATCCAGCAGGGTATCGATGTCGCGCTGGCGCGCTACAAGTGGCTGGACGCCAGGCGCATGTGCGCGCTCGGCGGCTCCTACGGCGGCTACATGGTCAACTGGATCGCCGGCGCCATGCCCGATCGCTTTCGCTGCCTGGTCACGCACTCCGGCGTGTTCGACAACCGCGCGATGTATTACTCCACCGAGGAGCTGTGGTTCCCCGAGTGGGAATTCGGCGGACCGGAATACGCGAACCCACAGGGCTACGCGCGCCACAACCCGGTGGATCACGTGAAGGACTGGAAGACGCCGATGCTGGTGATCCACGGCGAGAAGGATTTCCGCGTGCCCTACACGCAGGGCCTGTCGACCTTCACCGCTCTGCAACGCCGCGGGATTCCCAGCGAGCTGCTGACCTTTCCCGATGAAAATCACTGGATACTGAAGCCCGCCGACAGCATGCAGTGGTACGAGGTGGTGATCGACTGGCTGGACCGCTGGACCGGCAGCCGCGCCGCTCAACGCTGAGTCGCCGTCGGATCAGGAATCCAGCATGCGCCACGCCGCCGGGTAGTGCGCACCCAGCAGCATGATCCGGTGCAGCAACTCGTCGTAGGTGAGCCCCGCCTTGAGCGCCGACTGGGCCAGATCCTCCTCGGCCGCGAGGTTCGGGTTGGCGTTCGCCTCCAGCACGTACAGCGCGCCATCCGCGCGCAGGCGGAAATCCATGCGCGCATAGCCGGTCAGATGCAGCGCACGATAGATGCGGCGTGACAGCTTCTCCAGCCGCGCCTGCGTGCCCTCGGGCAGGCCTTCCGCGGCGGCGGTGGTGATGCCGTATTTTTGCTGGTAGCGCCGGTCCCACTTCACCTTGCGCGTGGCGATGGCGGGTAGATTTTCCGGCAGCGAACCGAAGGTCATTTCCCACACCGGCAGCACACTGAGCCGGTCATTGCCGAGCACGCCCACGTACAGCTCGCGACCCTGGATGTACTGCTCGATCAGCGCGTCCGAATTGGTCTGCTCGTGGATGAACTCGACGCGTTCGCGCAGCTGCTTCTCATCGCCCACCACCGAGGCATGCGCGATGCCAAGCGAGGCATCCTCGGTGGCAGATTTGACGAACATGGGGAAGGCGAGTTTTCGCGGCAGCCGGAACTTCCGACCGCGCGGGGCCAGCAGGAACTGCGGCGTCGGGATGCGGTGATAGGACAGCAGCTGCTTGCACAGCACCTTGTCGCGCGACAGCAGCATGCCGCGCGGATTGCAGCCGGTGTAGGGCTGGCGCATCAGCTCGAGGAACGCCACCACATGCTGATCGTAGGTGACGATGCCGTCGAATTCCTCCAGCAGGTTGAACACGATGTCCGGCTGCCAGTCGGCGATGGCGCTGCGCAGCTCGGACAGGCTGTCGCTGATGCCGAGCGGGCGCACCTCGTGGCCGGCATTTTTCAGATGCGAGATCACATCGTATTCGGTACGCCACTCCTCGATCTGCTTCTCCGAGTGGCCCTGGAGCGATTCCGGCGGGACCAGGGTGGAATGCACCAGAACCAGGGCCTTGGATTTTTTCACAATGAAACGCGCGGCAATTGTCGCTCTTCGTGGACCTTGGCCAGCCGTCCGATCGCCCACAGCAGATGGCCCTTGAGCTCGCGCCGCGAACCGCGCAGGTACAGATTCAAGGACTCGCAACGCTGGATGACGAGCCGCAATTCCTGATGGACCAGATACTCACTGAACGCTCCGGAGCGCACGATCTGCCGGCGCAGCGTCTGGCGCATCTCGCGCACCGCCGCCGCGGCACGCGCCGAGGAGCGGCGCGGCGGATGCGGCGTGAAAATCTTGAGCAGCAGCTCGTCCGCGCCAGAGCGGCGCGGCGCACGGTAGCGGGCATGCTTCTGCTCATAATGCTGGCGCAGAGTGCGCGTGTCCTCGCGCACGTCCTCGATGGTGATGCGTTGTTCCACGCGCGGGCGCTGCGCGCCGCACTCCGCCACCACCGCATCGATGAACTGAAGCTTGGCGATGGCCGGCCAGTCCTGGTACTGCCGCCGCCAGCCCGAGTGCGGCTTCAGCCACACGGCGAAGGTCTCGGCGAAATCCTCGGTGGGATGCGCCTGCGCGTACCAGGAACCCAGGTGCTGCACGAAACGCCGGCTGCCGGGGCGCGGACGATAGGAATCCGGATACGGGAGCGAAGCCGGTCCGAACACCTCGCGCCAGCGGCGCCGGCGGCGCAAGCGATAGGCCGAGTCGAAGGCATGCCCCGCTTCGTGTCGCAGGATGCGCATCAGCCAGTTGCGGTTGCCGCCCTCCACTTCGCGCATGTGATGCCGCTCCAGCCGCGCGAGGCGCGGATGCGCCAGGTAGAACGGAATGGCGATGCCCGGGATGCCGTCCGGCGAAAACCATTCCTGCGAGAACCAGCAATGCGGCCGGAAGCGGATGCCGCGCGCGTCCAGCTCCTCATACAGGCGGTCGATCGAGGCCTGCACCGGCGTGTGCTCCACGCGCAGGTCCAGATCGCAGAAACGGAGCGACAACAGCTGTTC
>JAFEGC010000119.1 GCA_018240265.1 Pseudomonadota bacterium
GACGGCGGCTGCCAGCTGCTCATGACCCGGCGACTACGTGAGCTGGGCTTTCAAATCGAGGAACTGCCGTTCGGACCGGTGCGCAATTTCTGGGCCACGCATGGCAGTGGCGCGCCGGTGTTCTGCTTCGCCGGGCACACCGACGTGGTACCGGCGGGGCCCTTGGAGGAATGGCACAGCGATCCTTTCGTGCCGGTAATCCGCGAGGGACTGCTGTACGGCCGCGGCGCCGCCGATATGAAAAGCGCGCTGGCGGCCATGGTCACAGCCTGCGAAGCATTCGTGGCATCCAGAGCTTCGCACCGCGGCACCCTTGCCTTCCTGATCACCAGCGATGAGGAGGGCCCGTCGGTGGATGGCACGCGGCGCGTGGTCGAGGCGCTGCGCGCGCGCGGCCAGCGCATCGATTGGTGCCTGATCGGCGAACCCGCAAGCGAAAGCGAACTGGGCGACACCATCAAGATCGGCCGGCGCGGGAGCCTGTCGGGCCGGCTCACCGTGCATGGCGTGCAGGGCCACATCGCCTATCCGCACCTGGCGCGAAATCCCGTGCACGCGTTGGCGCCGGCGTTGGCCGAGCTGGTGGCGCGGCAATGGGACCGCGGCAACGCGCACTTCCAGCCCACCAGTTTTCAGGTCTCGAATTTCAATGCCGGGACCGGCGCGCCGAACGTCATACCGGGCGAACTCAAGGCGCGCTTCAATCTCCGCTTCTCCACCGAACAGACGGTGGAGAGCCTGCAGGCGACGGTGGAGGAAATCCTGCGCCGGCACCAGGTGCCCTACACCCTGGACTGGTTCATCTCGGGACTGCCCTTTCTCACTCAGCCGGGCGCGCTGTCCGAGGCCGCGGGCGATGCGGTGAATGCTGTGCTGGGACGCAGGCCCAAGCTGTCGACCACCGGCGGCACCTCGGACGGGCGCTTCATCGCGCTGCTGGGCGCGCAGGTGGTGGAACTGGGCGTGGTGAACCAAACCATCCACAAGGTCGATGAATGCGTGCGGGTCGAGGACATCGACCGGCTGCGGGAAATTTATATCGGCGTGTTGGATCGGCTGCTGGGCTGAGGGCGCGCGCCCGCTTTCAGCGGTTTTGTCCGAGCAGGCGATCGGCTTCCCAGCCGCCGCCGATCGCCTCGATCAAATGCACGCTGGCGACCAGCCGCCGGGTCCGCACCGATTCGGCGCTGAGCTTGGTTTGCAACGCGGCGGTTTGAGCGGTGGCGACTTCCAGGTAACCCGAGGCGCCCAGCCGGTACAGGGCGGAGGCCAGCGCTTCGGCGTGCTCGCTCGATCCTACCGCCGCCGCCTTGCTATCGGCCTCCTCGGCCAGCGAGTTGAGCAGCGCCAGGTTGTCCTCGACGTCGCTGAAGGCATGCAGCACGTGCGTGCGATAGTCGGCGACGGTTTCGCGGTAGCGCGCCTTGGCGAAGGCGACTTGGGCGCGCCGGCGTCCGGCATCGAACAGGTTCAGCACCGCCTGCGGGCCGATGGTCCAGTAGAGATTGGGAGAGGTGATCAGATCCGGCGTGGCCGTGTTCTGGAAACCGGCGAGAGCGCTCAAGGAGACGGCGGGGAAAAAAGCGGCGCGGGCGATGCCGATGGCGGCGTTGGCGGCGGCCACGGCGCGCTCGGCGGCTGCGATGTCGGGCCGGCGTTGCAGCAGCGTGGAAGCAAGACCGGCCGGAACGTTCGGGATCCGCGCCGGCGCCGGCGCGGCGGGCAGCGTGAAAGTCGAGGCCGGCTCACCCACCAGCACTGCCAGCGCGTGTTCCAGCAAGGCGCGATTTGCGCCCACTTCCTGCAGCTCGCTGCGCGCGTTTTGCAGCTGCGTGCGCGCCTGCTCCACGTCCAGGCCCGAGACAATGCCCTGCTCGTGCCGGGCATCGGTGAGTTCCAGCGAGCGCCGATACACCTCGAGCGTGTCCGCCAGGAGCTTGGCCTGCGCGTCCAGTCCGCGCAGTTCGAAGTAGTCCGCGGCGAGTTGCGACTGCAGGCTCAGACGCGTGGACTCGACATCCGCGGCGCGCGCCTGCGACAGATAGCGCCCGTTGGCCACGGTGTTGCGTATGCGGCCCCACAGGTCGAACTCGTAATCCACGCTGGCGCCGATGGCACGATCGTCATATACGTCGGGTTGATTCGAGCCGCGCAGCGGACGGTCGTCGGACTGGCGGTTGCGGGTGAGGCGGGCATTGCCGTTCAGCGCGGGCAGCTGTCCGGCGCGCACTTCGCGCAGGTAGGCGCGGGATTGGTCGTAGCGCGCCAGCGCGGCTGCCAGCGAGGGATTTTGCGCAGCCAGGCGCAGTTCCAGCTCGTTCAGCGTCGCATCGGCATACAGCTGCCACCACTCGCCGCGAGGCAGCTCATCCGCCGGCGTGCTCCGGGTCCACTGGCCGGCTTCCTTGAATGCGGCCGGCGCGGGCGTCGGAGGCACCTGATAGCGCGGTGCCAGCATGCAGCCGGCGAGAGCCAGCAGGCCGGTCAGTAGCAAGGTGAACTGCGTGGCGCGGCAGCCGGTGCATGGATCACGCGCCATGCGAAGCTGCCCCACCGGCGATGCGCACGGTGTCGCCGTCGGCGAGCGAGTCGGGCGGGCTGTCGACGATGCGATCGTTGGCGTCCAGGCCCGAAGATATCTCCACCCTGGCGCCGAGATCGCGCCCCACCAGCACGGGTTTCATGGCGATGCGCCCACCAGCGTGGAGCGTGGCGACCTGCAGGCCGCTGGAGCGGAATATCAGCGCGCTCGCCGGTATGGTCAACGCGCGCTCGGCGTGCGCGAGGTTCAGCGTGACCTTGGCATAGTCGCCGGGCTTCAATTCGCCGGCACGGTTGTCGACCGCGAGTTCCACCAGCAGCGTGCCCGACTGCGCGCTGATGGCATCCGAAGTCGAACTGAGCGTGGCCTCGAACTGCCGCCCCGGATATTCCGGCACCGCCAGGCTGCAGCGAATGCCCGCCCCGATCTGGGACGAATAAGCCTGCGGCACATGCACGTACAACCGCAGCCGGTGTACATCCGCCACCGCGAACAGCGGTTCGGCACCGGCCTGGCCGCCGCTGACCAGCGTGCCGTAGTCGGCGTTGCGTGCGGTCACGATGCCATCGAACGGCGCCACGATACGACTGAAATGCTTCAATGCTTTCAGTCGATCGAGGTCCGCCTGAGCCGCTTTCACTGCACTGGACTTGGCGCTCACGTCCTGCGTTCTTTCCTGCGCTGCTTGCTTCGACACGGCATCCAGCGGCAGCAACGCATCCCAGCGCTGCGCGGTGATCTGCGACAGCGTCCGGGCGGACATCGACATCTCGAGGTTGGCTCGTGCCTGCGCCATCTGCTGGTCAAGTTCCGGGGTGTCGATGTCGGCCAGCAACTCGCCCTTGCGCACGTGGGCGCCGATGTCGCGGTACCAGCCTTTCACATATCCGGGAACGCGCGAGTAGAGTTGTGCGTCATAGAACGCCCGCAATGTGCCCGGCAGCAGCAACGTCGGCGGGCGGGACAGCGGGGTCGGCGCGATCAGGCTCACCGTCGGTATCTGGCTCTGCAACGTCCAGTTCTTTACCTCGTTGCTCTGAGCGAATCGTGCGCCGGTACCCACGATCAGCACCACGCCGAACAGCGCGCCAGCGATAAAACCGGCACGTCGCAGGCGGCGGCGCAGTGCGTGAGGTGAGGGTGTGGGCTCGGCGGAATCCTGCATGTGGGTTGGGAGGTTCTGCATATCATCCATAGGCTGTCTCCGCGGCGCTGGCGCGGCGCGCCTGCAGGCCATGCATCACCGTAAACATCGCCGGCACCAGCAGCAGGGTGGCGAGCGTAGCGAATACCAGTCCGCCGATCACTGCGCGGCCGAGCGGCGCATTCTGCTCGCCGCCTTCGCCCAGTCCCAGCGCCATCGGCGCCATGCCGATAATCATCGCCAGCGCGGTCATGATCACCGGCCGAAAGCGCGTGACGCCAGCGGACAGCGCCGCGGCGGCGGCGTTCTGGCCGGCGGCCAGTTGTTCGCGCGCGAAACTCACCACCAGGATGCTGTTGGCGGTGGCCACGCCCATGCACATGATGGCGCCGGTGAGTGCCGGCACGCTCAAGGTGGTACCGGTGGCAAAGAGCATCCACACGATGCCCGCCAGCGCACTCGGCAGAGCCATGATGATCACGAACGGATCGAGCCAGGAATGAAACGTGATTACGATGAGCAGGTAGATCAGCACGATGGCCTCGGCCAGCCCGAGCAGCAGTCCGGAAAACGCCTCGCTCATGGTGTCGGCCTGACCGCGCAGGGTCACACTGGCTCCGGGCGGCACGTCGCGCGCGCTGGCGGCCAGGCGCGCGCGGATGTCGTCGGCAACGCCGCCCAGGTCACGGCCCTGGGTGGTGGCGTAGATGTCGAACACTGGCTGGATGGCATAGTGCGAGACCACGGCATTGCCGCGATCGCGGCTGAAGTCGCCCAGGCCGCCCAGGATCTGCATCTCGCCCCGGCGGCCGCCGGTAATGGGAATGTTGGCCAGATCGGACAGCGTATCCAGGTGGTACTGCGGCGTTTGCACCACGATGGGATAGGACACGCCGGTGCGCGCATTGAGCCAGAAGCTTGGCGCCACCTGGATGCTGCCGGCAAGATTCGCCACCAGGCTGTTGGTGACGTCGCGCTCGGTGACGCCGAGTTCACCGGCCAGGGTCCGATCGATGTCGATGTTGAATTGCGGGTAGCGCGAGGACTGCTGCAGGCGCACGTCGACCGCTCCGGGAACGCGCGCAATCGCACGCAGCAGCTGCGTCGCGTAAGCCTCGTCCTTGGCACGATCGGGTCCGGCCACCTGCACGTCGATCGGCGCTGGAGAGCCGAAATTCAGGATTTGGCTCACGATGTCGGCCGGCAGAAACGAGAACGTGGAACCCGGGAACTGCTGCGGCAGGCTGGCGCGCAGCGCCTTGACGTAGCGGGCCACCGGCGCATGTGTCTTGCCCAGGGTGATGAGGATGTCGCCATCCTCGGGGCCGACGCCCCCGGTATTCGAATAGGCGCGGTTGGTACCGCTTACCGGCAGGCCGATGTTGTCGACCATGGAGACCAGTTCGTTGGGTGGGATGGTGCGGCGGATGTGCGCTTCGATCCGGTCGAATAACGCGGCCGTCTCCTCGATGCGTGTGCCGATGGGCGCGCGTACGTGCAGGCTGATCTCGCCGGAATCCACGCTGGGAAAGAAGTCGCGACCCAGGAAGGGCAACAGCGCGAACGACAGGCCCATCACGATAAAAAATCCGGGTACGAACAGTCTGCGCTGCTCGATGGCCAGTTCCAGCACCGAGGCATAAAGGGCATGCACACGGGCGAAACTCGCGGCGAAGCGGCGCTGCAGGCGCGCCCACGGCGGCCCGCCGCCGCCGGTACTCCTCGCCGGTCCGCCCGGTAGCTGGCCCGGTTTGCCATGGGCCACGAACAGGTAGCTCGCCAGGGTGGGGACCAGGGTGCGCGACAGGAAGAAAGAAGCGATCATCGCGAACACGACGGCGGCAGCCATGGGCGCGAACAGGTAGCCGGAGATGCCAGGCAGGAAGAACATGGGCACGAACGAGATGCAGATGCACAGAAGCGACACCAGTGCCGGCACCACGATCTGTTGCGCGCCATCCAGGATGGCATCGTGGATGGACTTGCCGCGCTCCAGGTGCCAGTTGATGTTCTCGATGGTCACGGTTGCATCATCGACCAGAATGCCCACGGCGAGCGCGAGTCCGCCCAGGGTCATGATGTTGAGAGTCTGGCCGGTGACGTGCAGCGCGGCGATGGAGGCGAGGATGGCGAGCGGAATGGAAATGGCAATCACCACGGTGGAGCGCCAGCTGCCCAGGAACAGCAGGATCATGAGGCTGGTGAGTGCCGCGGCGATGAGGCCCTCGCGGATCACACCGGCGATCGAGGCGCGCACGAACACTGATTGATCGGCCAGCGGCTCGATGTGGAGCGAGGTGGGCAGCGTCTGCTTGAGCTTGGGCAGCAGCGCGCGGATGCCGTCGACGATGGCCAGAGTCGAGGCTGAACCGCTCTTGAGTACGCTCATCAGCACCGCATGCCGGCCGTCGACGCGCACCAGGTTGCGCTGCGGTGGTGCGCCGTCGTGCACATAGGCGACGTCGCGCATGCGCACCGGCGTGCCCTCGACCACCTCGATGGGCAGGTCGTTCAGCTCCTCGACGGCCTCGGGACTGTTGTTGAGTTTGATGTTGTATTCGAAGCGGCCTATCTTGGCGGTACCGGCCGGAATGATCTGGGTCTGGGCGGCTAGCGCCTCCTCCACGTCCTTGGCGGACAGGTGGTACTGCTGCATCGCCGCCGGGTTCAGGTCGATCTGGATCTGCCGCTCGCGCCCGCCGTACGGGGCGGGCACGGCAGAGCCCTGCACCACCGCGAGCGCGGGGCGGATGAAGTTCTGTCCCAGGTCGAAAATGCGCTGCTCACCCAGCGAGGCGCTGGACAGGGCCAGCTGGATGATGGGTACGGTGGCGGCGTTGTAATTCAGGATCAACGGTGGGGTTATGCCCGGCGGCAGCTGCTTCAGCACGGTCTGTGACAGGGAGGTGACCTGCGCCGTCGCGGTACGTATGTCTACGCCTTCGTGAAAATAGATCTTCACGATGCCGATGCCGGGCAGGGACTGGCTTTCGATGTGATCGATGTCGTTGACGGCGGTGGAGAGCTGCCGCTCGTAGTAGTAGACCACCCGCCCGGCCATGTCATCGGGCGACAGTCCGCGATAGGTCCAGACTGCGGCGATCACCGGAATGCCGATGTTGGGAAAGATGTCGGTGGCGCTGCGCAGTATCGCCGCAATGCCGAACAGCACGATCAGCGTGGCGGCAACGATGAACGTGTACGGGCGGCGAAGCGCCAGACGAACCAGTGCCAGCATGAGTGTGTCGCTCGTCCGAGCCGTGTGGCTACGGGCCGTTCAGTCCAGCGGGTGATCCAACCCGAAAAAGCGCGAGTCCAGACTCGCGATGCAGGCGGCATCCACGCCGCCGGCATCCTCCAGCCCCAGCCGGGTGCAGGCCCAGCACGTCGCGGCGGGTGCGATCCACGAGCGCGGCGGTCGCCGCGGCGACGGTGCGCGGCCTTGGCCGCGCCGGTTTTGAACTCCTCATGCACGGTGTTATATCGTGCGCTTGATGAAAGGGTCTGCAATGCCGCATGAAAATTCACTCATGATCACCGCCGCCGCTCACTCCGCCGTCTCATTCCCATGCGCCTGCTGATCGTCGAAGACGAGGCCAAGCTGCTCAACATCGTGGAGCGCGGATTGCGCAGCGAGGGGTTCGCGGTCGACGGCGCGGCCACGGTCAAGGCGGCAGATGCCTGCCTGCGCTGCGTCCACTACGATCTGGTGATCCTGGACCTGCTGCTGCCGGACGGTTCCGGCGCGACGTTGCTGCGACAGATTCGCGAGCGCGACCGCAGCGTGCCGGTGCTGGTGCTCACGGCGCGCGGCGATATCGAGAGCAAGACCGAGACCTTCCAGGCCGGGGCCGATGACTATCTCACCAAGCCGTTTTCGGTGGCGGAACTCGTGCTGCGCGTGCAGGCGCTGTTGCGCCGCGGGCCGGCGGTGCAGGAGAGCGTGCTGAGGATCGCCGACCTGGAGCTGAACCGCATCACCCGGCAGGTGCGACGCGCGGGCAAGCGCATCGAGTTGAGTCCCAAGGCTTATGCGCTGCTCGAATACCTGTTCCTGCACGTGGGCCGCACGCTGTCGCGATCCATGATCATCGAGAAAGTGTGGGACCAGTCGTTCGAGGGACTCACCAACATCGTCGATGTGTACGTGGGCAATCTGCGGCGCAAGATCGACGAAGGCCACGAATCCAAGCTGATCCGCACGGTTCGCGGCGTGGGCTACCGGCTCGATGCGGGTGACGAGCAGTGAAATTGCGTTCGGTGGAGCTGCGGCTGCTGTTCTATCACAGCGCGCTGTTGCTGGTGTTGGGCGGGATCTTTTCGGCACTGACCATCCAGGCATTCGAGTATTTCGAAAACGAGACCATCCGCC
>JAFEGC010000011.1 GCA_018240265.1 Pseudomonadota bacterium
TGATGGGACTGGCATAGTCCAGGTTTTTCATGCTGGGGGTGATGCCTGGCAGCAGCACATCCTGCGCCAGGAACGGCGGGCCGCCGGCACCGGTGAGCAGATGGATGCCAGGCGAGAGAAAGGTGTACACGAAGTTGAAGCCGCGCGAATTGTCCTTGCCCAGCCGTGCCGCCAGCGTGATGTCCAGATCCTCGGTGGGTTTGAACAGCAGCTTGCCGCGCGCGCCGTACACGCGCTGCTTGGTGTGCTCGCCCAAGGTTCGGTTGACGATGGGGAATTCGCGCGAGGTGCCATAGGCGGCGAGACTGTAGTCGATCCGGTCGGTGATCGGCCCCGAGACGTAGCCGTTCAGGCGATACTCGTGGTCATCGGTGAGCGTCGCGCTGATGTTTCCCCGAAAGGTATCGGTGGGCTTGCGCGTCACGATGTTGATGACGCCGGAGGCGGCAGTGCGCCCTCCCAGGGTAGCCTGCGGGCCTTTGAGCACCTCGATGCTCTGCACGTCTTCCAGCGAGTTGCCAGCGCGCGAGTCGGAAGGGATCGGTACGCCATCGATCATGATGGCAACGCCCGAGGACAGTCCCACCGTGGCTTCGTTCGAGACCGAAGAAATGCCACGAACACCCAGCGGCACACGGCCGTTGATGGTGCCGTTCAGGTTCACCGACGGCACGAGCCGGTTCAGGTCCGAAATGTCGCCCGCGTTGGATTTGGAGATGGCTTCGTTGCCCAGCACCGAGGCCGAGACCGGCACGTCGGAGAGCCGCTCGGTGCGCTTCTGCGCCGTGATGACGATCTCCTCGAGCTGAACCGAGTCGGCCGCCGGCGGATTGTCCGCCGCGATCGCCAGCCATGGAGTTGCCGAGGCCAGTGCCAACAGCGTGACGTTGAACTTGGTCGCCATGAATTGCTTCCCCCTGCAGATCTGGAACTTTCCGAATCCCGCGGTCGGTGCGCAAGCGGGACTGTGACTTTCAAGCAACAATTAAGTCGTATTGCTAGGCAGCGCTAATGTACTGCAAAGCGGGCTACTAGGCAAAGTGGTAATTCACTGATCCCGTGCTTCAGTACAGTCGCGCATTTATGTCGGATATATGCAACAGCCGATCGCAAGCGCGTCCGTCGCCGGCTGCCCAGCGTCCGCTGGCCACCCGTACCACCGCCGACCCCAGTGCTCACTTGCGCGCCTTGCGGAACGGAAGTGAGGCAAGAAACCCCAGGTTCTTCAGCCCCAGCATTTTCAGACCCGCGCGCGCAGAGGGGCCGTCGAGGCGCGCCTCCATGGGCATGGTGCCGAAGCTGGTGCCCTTGATGACCAGTTCATCACCGCGGCGCTCCAGCGAGGACACGTTCATCAATTCCTCGTCGGCGGGACCGCGTAGCACCAATCCATCGGTCTTCGGCGTGGCACCAGCCGCGGCGGCGCCCCGGGCAGGGCCGCCTGCCGGCGCCGTGTCCTGGCGCACGCCGGCCGCCACGGCGGAGAAGTCCATACCCAGCTGCTCGAACATGCGAATGGCGGTGGCCCGCCCCGCCCCGTACACGCCGCCGCCGGGATGCTGGAAGGGTCCGGCGAGATACAACCGTTCCACTCCGGGCACCGTGAACTGGCCAAGATCGGGTGTCGGACGGTGGCCGGCGCTCTGGTAGAAGTACGGCGCCACGCCGTGCAAATCGCCGCGCATCATGCTGTTCGGGCTGTTGCGCTCCAGATCCACCGGGCTCACCACCGTACGCGCGATGATGTTGTCGCTGGTGAGGTTCGAAACGAACTTGCGGTAATGCGCCAGCGACAGATCGCCGATCTCCTCCTTGAACTCATCCCAGTGACGCCCCGCCCAGCGCGGGTCGCGCACCGTGTAGGGCGCGAAGGTGATGCCATGGAATATGCCCGCGCCCGGCGGTGCCCGCGTCGGATCGCAAATGCTTTCATCTCCCCCGGCGCACAGTCGGCGCCGGGTGATGAGCCCGCGCCGCAGATCGTCGAAGTCCGCGACAACCTCGTCCAGCCGCTCCGCATCCACCAGTTCCAGCATGGTGGCGTAGCCCACTTCCTCGCCGGCATAGTAGCGGCATTTTTCCTTCAGGGCGTAGTGGCTGACCATGATGGAGAACGGCGCCAGCGCCGCGCGCTCGGCGCGCTTGAGCACGGGCTCGGGGACGCCGTCGACGAAGCGGCGGATCACGTGTGGATGAATGGCACCGATGACCGCATCCTTGGCGCTGATTTCCTCGCCGCTGGTCAGGCGCACGCCGCTGGCGCGGCCACCGCTGGTCATGATGCGCGCCACCTCGGCATTACAGCGCACCTCGCCGCCGTAGCTTTCGATGCAGCGAACCAATGCCTCGGTGAGCTTACCGCTCCCTCCCACCGGCTGCGATACACCGTAGGTGTGGATGATGCCGGGCATCAGCAGCACACCCATGCCGGTGCCCAGCTCGTTGGGGCACTGCAGGTTTTCGCTCACCAGGCGCAGCAGATGGATCTTGATCTTGTCGCTTTCGTAGAGCTGATTCACGAGATCCAGGCAATCGCGCGACATGAAATCCAGCATCAGTCGCCCTTGTTCGCTCCGGTCCAGCATGGCTACCAGCTCGCCGAGCGGCGGCGGCGGCGCATACAGACCCGGCAAGAAGAATTCCAGGATCTGCTGGCTGAGCTTGGTGAACTCGCGGTAGGTCTCGGCGTCCTTCGGGCTTACGCGCGCGAAGCACTCGCAGGTCTTGTCCAGGTCCTTGTAGCTGAACAGCGTGGACTGGTCGGGGAAAATGGTGGCGTGCGGCACGGGCGAGTAGTGGTACTTGAGACCGTGTTTGCTCAACAGTCCCAGCTCATCCTGGCGCAGCATGGGATTGCCCTGGATCATGATGTGCACGCTGGAGTGCTCGTCATGCCAGTAACCGGGCGCGTTGAGCTGGCGCGTGGCCACACCACCCCCGGGGTATGCCTTGCGCTCCAGTACCAGCACTTTCTTGCCGGCCTTCGCCAGATATGCGGCCGCCACCAACCCATTGTGGCCGGCACCCATGGCAACGATGTCGTAGGAGGCGCTCATGTCAGCGGCCACGACGATGGCAGGCGTGGTGGACCGTGCTTTTCATGCGTAACTCCCCCTGCCCGTGGGCAAAATCAGTTATGGACTTGAAACCAATGTGCGAGTATCTTGTACCACAATATAATACATACACAAGAGGTACTTCGTCGCCATGGACGTCACGCGCTTCGCCGAGGCCCGGGAATACCAGGCGCCGCTCCACCACGGCGTCACCGCCCTGCGTTTGCAGGGTTTCGATGCCAGCCGCGCGGATTTCGCCTGGACCGGCCTGAGCCACATTCTGCCCGGCGGCGGCGCCGACATGGACGCCAGTCCACTGGCGAAGATCTACGTGGTGATCGAGGGCGAGGTCACGGTGCGGCTGGCCTCCGGCGAAAGCACGGTGCTCAAGAAGCTCGATAGCTGCTTTATTCCGGGCGGTGAGGGGCGCGAAGTGCGCAACCACAGCAACGCGGTGGCCAGCATGATCGTCATCATGCCCTACCCGCCGAAGAAGCCATGAGCCTGCCCATCATCGACCCCTCTGGCCTGTTCGATGTGCGCGGCAAGTCGGCGCTGGTGGTCGGCGCCACCGGCGCCTTCGGCAAGGTGGTGTGCGCCACGCTGGGGCAGGCGGGCGCCAAGCTTGCCATCACTGCCGGCAATGCGCAGGAGCTGGCGACGCTCAAGGGCGAGCTGCAGGCGGCCGGTATTGCCGCGGTGGAAATCGCGCGCCGGCCGAACACGGAAGGCGACTGCGACGCCATGGTGCGCGCAGCGCTTGCGAGCTACGGTCGCCTCGACATCCTGGTGGTGGCCTCGGGCATGAACGACGTCGCGCCCATCGTCGACATGACGCCGGAACGGTTTCAGAAAGTCATGCTCGCCAACGTCGAAGGCGCCTGGCTGATCGCGCGCGCCGCCGGCCGGCAAATGATCGCTCAGGGCGGTGGCGGCAAGGTGGTATTCACCTCCTCGGCGCGCGGCAAGCTCGGGCATCCGGCCGGCTACTCGGCCTACTGCACCTCGAAGTCCGCGATCGACGGCATGACCAAGGCGCTGGGCTGTGAATGGGGCAAGTACGGCATTACCGTGAATGCGCTGGCGCCTACCGTGTTCCGCTCGCCGCTCACCGCCTGGATGTTCGCGGACGACGAGAAGGCACGCACCGTGCGCCAGGGGTTCCTGGCGCGCGTACCCATCGGCCGGCTCGGCGAACCGGAGGACCTGGCAGGCCCGCTGCTGTTCCTGTGCTCGCGCGCCTCGGACTTTCACACCGGCCACATCATTTACGCGGACGGGGGCTATACGGCGGGGTGAGCCGCGCGCATCAGCGCGAGGCGCGCTAGCGTACCGCCCCCGCGCACCGTATCGCGTGCCGGTTCAACCAACGTGTACGCCTTCGACGACTGTAGAATAGGCTGATGGCAAAAAAATCCGGCGGCCGCACGGCGGGACAAAGTATCCAGGTGATTGCGCGCGCGGTCAGCGTGCTGCGCGCATTGGAAGGCGAGCACACGGGACTGACCCTGGCGCAGATCGCGCAACGCGTGGAGCTCGCCCGTTCCACCGTGCAGCGCATCGTCGATGCGCTGCGCGCCGAACACTTCCTGATCGCTGCCACACCCACTGCCGGCGTGCGCCTGGGTCCCGCGCTGATCCGTCTTGCCGCCTCGGCCAGCGTAGAATTCGACCAGATCACCCGTCCCATCATGGCCGAGCTGTCACAGCGCCTGGGCGAGACCGTTGACCTATCGGTGCTGAAGGGTTTTTCGGCGGTGTTCACCGACCAGGTGCAGGGCGCGCACCGCCTGCGCGCCGTGTCGGCGGTGGGAGAAACCTTTCCCCTGCATTGCACGGCCAACGGCAAGGCCTTGCTCAGCCTCATGCCGGAGGCGCAATTCGAGAAGTTCCTGCGCACGCCGCTCACGCGCCTGACACCGGCTACCGTCACGCGCGCGGCGGATCTGCGCGCCGAGATCGAGTCCGTTGCGAAATCCGGCGTGGCCATCGACAACGAGGAACACACCGAAGGCATCTCCGCCGTCGGCACGGCCTTCCATGATCCGCTGGGCCGCAGCATCGCCCTGTCGGTGCCGGTGCCCACCACCCGCTTCAAGAAGCTCAAGCCCGAGCTGATCCGCCAGCTGCTGGTGGCGCGCGGCACCATCGTGGAAACGCTGGGGCCGGTGTCCGAAGACTAGAGGCGGCCGGCGGCGGTACCGCACCTTACTGATAACCGCGCGAGTCCCTCCAGAATTCATCGGCGGGCCGCTCCAGCAGGAAGGAACTGACGAAATCCGTGCCGCTCGCGACGAAGGGAAAGCGCGGTACGGTAGCCCAGGGCGGCGGTGTCAGCGAGGGCACGATCTCGCGCACGAAATTGCGCCAGTCATCGAAGGTCTCAAACCACAACTCGGTGAGGCGGTGCCAGTCGTGCATCAGCGCATCTTTCGGCGGAGCGCTGGTCGGCGGCCACTCGCCCGGCAGGGGTAACGGCTCGCGGTGTGCGCGGCTGCTGAAGGCGCGATACGGGCCGCCGGCGCGCTGTAGCTGCGCCGCCAGCGTATCCAGGAACCAGCGCTCGCCATCGCGCTCGTCCACCCCGTCAGGATAACGATGCAGGCAGTACCAGCGCAGCACCTGGCGCTCGTGCGGCTGCAAGGTACCGCCGAAAAAATCCTCGGTGGGCTGCGCGGGGAAGAAACCGGTGGCCACCCGTGGCCACACCGGCGGACAGGTGAAGGCGAAATTGCCGCGCGCGCCCGGCAGCGGCATTTCCCGCCAGAAACCTTCGGTCACGCGCCAGTTGAAATACCCGAAGCCGCGCGCATCCGCCGGCGCATCCACGGGCAGGAAGCTCTCGTGGCGCGTCAGCCAGGGGCCGAAGCGGCGATTGATCTCCGGGCCGTGGTCGCGCCAGTACCAGCGCTCCATCGCCGCGACATGCGAAATGGGAATGTCATGGACGACCACGCTCTTGAGCATCGGCAGGAACCGCTTGCAACGTATAAACGGGTCAATTGTACCACTGTCCAATGCGACCATTGTCGGCGCGACCTAAATCGACGCGTAGCGCTGTGCGACCCAAGGCCTATCGCCTCGCGCCAGTCTGCTGGCGCGGCCGTCCAAGCGAAGACTACATCGCCACCGCCAGCATCACGCCCAGGTAGGGTGCGCTGCCGAGGTCACCGCTGGTACTGCCCAACGTGAGATCGAGCGACACATTGGGCGCGAGGCCGAGCGTACCGGTGAGCGCATAGTTGCTGAGCTTGGCGCCGCCGAATTCATCCGTGGAGCGCAGGTAATCCAGCGCCCAGTCGATACCCCAGGTGACGGAAGCGCCCAGGCCGAATTCGGATTTGAGCAGCCGGCTTTGCTGGCCGATGCGGCCGGCGACGCGCGCCCGCGCGCGATCCAGAAAGCCATCGGCGAATCCGAAAAAATCTGCCGTGGACAGGCGCTGCAGCACATCGGGCAGCGCTGCGTCGAAACCGCATTTCACCTTGTCGTAGTGAAAGGAACTGCCCGTGGCGTAGGCGCTCCAGGCCGAACCGCGATAACCGAGCCGGCCGCCCAGGCCCTTGTCGATGAGCGAACAGTTGGCCGTCACCGCGCCGGGGAGTGGCACGCCCAGGTCTTCAGCCCCCTGCGCCGAGGGTGTGAAGTCCTCAAACACGGTGCGCCGATGCGAAAACGTGAGGTTGGCGCCGAAACCGCCATGCGCGAAATCCACGCCGCCGCTCCAGCGCTGGGATTTCCGCAGCGCCTCATCCTTGGTGGCCTCGAAACCCAGCACGCCGCGCCAGCGCTGCGTGCCGTAGCTGGCGTAGCCATTACCCGTGCCGGTCCTGGTCTCGGCGCCCGCCCGCGTCGCCGTGGACTTTACCGTTGCCTGGCTACGCGAGAACGCTCCGCCCACGTCCCAGTAGCGATCATCCAGGGGCGTGACATTGGTGCGGCCGGTGTAGTCGACGCTCACCTGCACGCCGCGGCTGTGATTGCGGCCCACGTCCAAGCCGCCGCGCAGCGTCCACTGCGAATCAGGAGCTGGCGCGGCCTCCTGGGCATTCGCGGGAGGAATGAGACAGGCCAGCATCCAGGCAACGAGCGGAGCGGAGCGGCGAAAAATCGGGGTCATGGGCGATTCCGTTACGGCTTATCGGCCGCCCTTGTAGCAAAGGCGCCTCAAACCAACAGCCAACAGCTTCGCAGATCACACGAAACGGGGTGGATCTGTTTGCATCTGGCGACAATTCAAGCGGAGTAACCGGCATCCGGCGGCGCAGGAATATCGGAGGGCGGTTGGCCCGCTCCTTCCGATGTGTGAGCGGGCATTGATGGGTCGGGAGAGGCGGTGGAATTTTCCTGCGGAGCGGGCGTGTGGGGTTGGGGCGTTTCCGTGGCGGCAGATGGCATGATGGGCAGCGACGATGGAGTAGCGTGCTCCGCGACCGACACGCCGGGCGGATGCTCTGCGCGGCGGATCAACTCGCCCGCCAGCGCAAGATAAGCCAGCGCGCCACGCGAGTCCTTGTCATGGAACAACACCGGCAGGCCAAAGCTCGGCGCCTCGGCGAGCCGGATATTGCGCGGGATGACGGTGCGGTACACGCGCTCGCCGAAATGTTCGATGAGTTGCGCGGACACTTCGTTCGCCAGGTTGTTGCGCGGATCGAACATGGTGCGCAGTACGCCGCCAATCTCGAGCTCGGGATTGAGATTGTCACGGATCTGCTCGATGGTATGCGACAGCGCCGACAGCCCTTCCAGCGCGTAGTACTCGCACTGCATGGGCACGATTACCGAATCGGCCGCCACCAGCGCGTTCAGCGTGAGCATGTTGAGCGAGGGCGGACAGTCGATGAGGATGACGTCGAAGCTGTCGCGGATGGGCTTGAGCGCATTGCGCAGCTTGAACTCGCGGCCCGCCATGATGCTGAGCAGGCGGATCTCCGCGGCGGTGAGATCCTGGTTCGCCGGCATCAGCATGAAGCCGCCCTGGGCCACCGGCACCAGCGCCTCCAGCGCGGTGCAATCGCCCAGCAACACGTCGCAACTGGTGCGCGCCTGGGAATTCTTGTCGACGCCGCAACCCATGGTGGCGTTGCCCTGCGGATCCAGGTCGACGAGCAGCACCCGTCGTTTGGTGGCGGCGAGCGAGGCGGCCAGATTGACGGCCGTGGTGGTCTTGCCCACGCCGCCTTTTTGATTAGCTATGGCGAGAACCCGTTTAAGCGTCATCTCTCCGCTCCACGGGATTCGCTATAGCCAGGACCCGTTTAAGCATCACCTCTCCGCTCCGCGGGATTCACGATGGCGGGCACGCGGGCCATCGGCATCCTCAGCTTTTTACGATCTCCACGATGTGGCGCTCATCCGTCAAACCGGGCACCTGCACGCGATTGACGGCTCGCACGCACCAGCGCCTGGGCAGCTCGGTCAACTCCGCGTCCGGCCGCCGGCCCTTCATCGCCAGCATCACCCCATCGGGGGCGCACAGATGACCGGCATAGGCCACGAAGTCCGCGAGCGAAGCCAGCGCCCGAGCCGTCACCGTATCGAACAACCGCGCCGGATGGTAGCCCTCGGCGCGCCCGTGCACGACCTCCACGTTAGCGCAACCCAGGGCATCCGTGGTCATTTGCACGAAGCGGGCCTTCTTGGCCACGGATTCGATCAGGGCGAACCGCCGCCGCGGGTTGGCGATGGCCAGCGGCAGGCCCGGAAAGCCGGGACCGGTGCCGATATCGGCAATACGCTCGCCCTGCAGGTAGGTCTGCAGCGTCAGGCTGTCGAGCACATGCTTCACCAGCATGCCCTCGCGGTCGCGGATGGCCGTCAGGTTGAACTTCGCATTGGTGGACTGAACCTCGTCCAGCAACTTCTGCAGCGAATCGAGCTGCCACTCATCCAGCTCGACACCCAGCTGCGCCGCGCCGGCGGCGAGCCTCTGCCGCTCCTCATGCCGTTCGATGGCGTTCACGCTGCGGCGGCCCGGGCATTGCGCTGCGCAGCGCGCCTCGCCATTACCCGTGGTCGACCTGAGCTCAGCCGTTCTTGACCATGGTGGCCACGAACTCGTTCACCGGCATGGTCAAGAGCTTGCGCTTGTCGGCGAAGGTGGCCTGAATCAGCGCGGACTGCTTCGGGCCGAAATGCGCCGTCACGCTGGATTCGAACTTCTTCACCAATACCGGCATGCCCTCGGCGCGGCGCTTGCGATGACCGATGGGGAAATCCACCGCGACGCGCTCCGTTGCGCTGCCATCCTTGAAGAACACCTGCACGGCATTGCCGATGTAACGCTTGTCCGGCGCGTAATATTCTTGCGTGAACTTCGGGTTCTCCTTGACCTCCATCTTGCCGCGCAGCGCGTCGATGCGCGGGTCGTTGGCAATGCGATCCTCGTAATCCTCGCCGGTGAGACGGCCGAAGATCAGCGGCACGGCGGTCATGTACTGGATGCAGTGATCGCGATCGGCCGGGTTGCTCAAAGGGCCGGTCTTGTCGATGATGCGCACGCCGGGCTCCTGGGTCTCGATCACGATTTTCTGGATCTGATCGATCTTGTCCTTGACCTTCGGATGCAGCGTCATGGCGCACTCCACCGCGGTCTGCGCGTGGAATTCGGCCGGGAAGCTGATCTTGAACAGCACGTTCTCCATCACGTAACTGCCGTAGGGCTGCTTACAGGCGAACGGTTTGCCCTTGAACAGCACGTCGTAGAAGCCCCAGGTCTTGGCCGACAGGGCCGAGGGGTAGCCCATCTCGCCGGTCAAAGCGATGAAAGCGTGGCGCACGGCGCGGCTGGTCGCATCGCCCGCCGCCCAGCTCTTGCGCGAGCCGGTGTTGGGCGCGTGCCGATAGGTGCGCAACGCGCCGCCGTCGATCCAGGCGTTGGAAACGGCGTTGATGATCTGCTCGCGCGTGCCGCCGAGCATCTTCGTGACCACGGCGGTGGAGGCCACGCGCACCAGGATGACGTGATCGAGACCGACGCGGTTGAAACTGTTCTCCAGCGCCAGCACGCCCTGGATCTCATGCGCTTTGATCATGCCGGTGAGCAGATCCTTCACCACCAGCGGCTTCTTGCCCTCGTTCAGCGCCTTGCGCGACAGGTAGTCGGCCGTGGCGAGGATGCCGCCCAGATTGTCGGACGGATGACCCCACTCGGCGGCGAGCCAGGTATCGTTGAAATCCAGCCAGCGCACCATGGCGCCGATGTTGAAGGCGCCCATCACCGGATCGAGCTCGTAGCTGGTGCCCGGCACGCGCGCACCGTGCGCCATGGTGGCGCCCGGCACCACCGGTCCCAGCAGCTTGGTGCAGGCCGGGTATTTCAACGCCTGGAAGCCGCAGGCCAGCGTGTCCATCAGGCAGTAGTACGCCGTGTCGTAGGCGTCGTGCGAGTCGATCTGGTAATTGGCGGCGTATTCGGCGATGTCGACCAGAGCCTTGTCGGGGTCGGGTCGGACGGCGGACTTGATATCGTGCGCGGACATTGACTTACTTTCTCTTGTCGATGGGAATGAATTTCTGGTTCTCGGGGCCTACGTAGTTGGCGCTCGGACGGATGATCTTGCCGTCGATGCGCTGCTCGATGACATGTGCACCCCAACCGGTGGTGCGCGCGATCACAAACAGCGGCGTGAACATGGCGGTAGGCACGCCCATCGAGTGATAGGACACGGCCGAGAACCAATCCAGGTTCGGGAACATGTTCTTGACTTCCCACATCACCTTTTCCAGGCGCTCGGCGATGTCGAACATGCGGGTGTTGCCGGCCTGCTCCGACAGGCGCTTGGCCACGCCCTTGATCACCTGGTTGCGCGGATCGGCGATGGTGTACACCGGATGGCCGAAACCGATGACCACTTCCTTGTTGGCCACGCGCGCGCGGATGTCGGCCTCGGCCGCATCCGGACTGTCGTAGCGCTTCTGGATCTCGAAGGCCACCTCGTTGGCGCCGCCGTGCTTGGGTCCGCGCAACGCGCCGATCGCCCCGGCGATGCAGGAGTGCATGTCCGAGCCTGTGCCGGCGATGACGCGCGCGCTGAAGGTGGAGGCGTTGAACTCGTGCTCGGCGTACAGGATGAGCGAGGTGTGCATGGCGCGCACCCAGGAAGCGGGCGGTGAGCGCCGGTGCAGCAGGTGCAGGAAGTGTCCGCCGATGGAGTCGTCCTCGGTCTCCACGTGGATGCGCTGGCCGTTGTGGCTGTAGTGATACCAGTACACCAGCATCGAACTCAAGGAAGCGATGAGCTGGTCCACGATGTCGCGCGCGCCGGCGCTGCCGTGGTCGTCCTTCTCCGGCAGCGCGCAGCCCAGCGCGGAGACGCCGGTGCGCATCACATCCATCGGATGCGCGGCGGCGGGCAGCTGCTCCAGCACCGCGCGCACCGCAGCGGGCAGGCCGCGCAATTCCTTGAGCTTCGCCTTGTAAGCGGTGAGTTCGGCCTTGTTGGGAAGCTTGCCGTGCACCAGCAGGTGCGCAATTTCCTCGAACTCGCAGCTCTCGGCGATCTCCAGAATGTCGTAGCCGCGATACGCCAAGTCGTTGCCGGTGCGGCCGACGGTGCACAGCGCGGTGTTGCCGGCCGGCACGCCCGACAGAGCGACGGATTTTTTCGGTTTGGGTGCCCCGGAGGGGACGGAGGCTACTGGCTGTTCGCTCATGTCGCTTTTCCCTTCGCAAAGAGACTGTTCAACTTGTCTTCGTAGGCGTGATAGTCGAGATACTTGTACAGGTCCGCGCGTGTCTGCATGGTTGCCAGCACGTTCTTCTGCGTGCCGTCGCGACGGATGGCCTGGTAGGTGTTGAGCGCCGCGGCGTTCATGGCGCGGTAGGCCGAGCAGCAGTACAGCACGATGTCCACACCCACCGGGCCCAGCTCCTGCGTGCTGTACAACGGTGTGTGGCCGAACTCGGTGATGTTGGCGAGGATGGGCACTTTCACCGCATCCTTGAACTTGCGGTACATGGACAGCTCAGGTATAGCCTCGGGAAAAATCATGTCCGCACCCGCCTCGACGCAGGCGATGGCGCGCTCGATGGCCGCGTCGATCCCTGCCACCGCCAGCGCATCGGTGCGCGCCATGATGACGAACGAGGAATCGGTGCGCGCATCCACCGCCGCCTTCACCCGATCCACCATTTCCTCCTGCGGCACGATTTCCTTGCCGGGACGATGACCGCAGCGCTTGGACTGCACCTGGTCCTCGATGTGCAAGCCGGCTGCTCCGCCCTTGATGAAGGAGCGCACGGTGCGCGCGATGTTGAAAGCGCCGCCCCAGCCGGTGTCGGCGTCCACCAGCAAGGGGAGCGTGGTGACCTCGGTGATGCGGCGGATGTCGGTAAGTACGTCTTCCATGGTGCTGATCCCCAGGTCCGGCATGCCCAGGGAATTCGCGGCGATGCCGCCGCCGGACAGATACAGGGCGCGAAAGCCGGTGGCCTGCGCCATGCGGGCGGTGAACGCATTGATGGCGCCGACCACTTGCAGCGGCCGTTCGGCCTCGACCGCCTCGCGCAACAATCGGCCCGGTGAGGGTGCTGGAGCCATGTGGAGCCCTGGATGAATCGCCTGGATTTTAGCCGGCGAATTGTAGCAAAGGCGGCAGGGTCAGGACCCGGAAGGGGGCGGATTTTTTTCCGGCCGCTCATTCCTGTGCTGATCGAGAAACTCGCGCGCTCGAGCGTCGGTCACGGCCAGCGTCACCAACGGACCAGCCAGCTCCGTGTCGTAGGTGAGCGTCGCCTCGAACAGCGTATCGCCCTCGCGGCCCGCGCAGCGCTCCGCGCTGCGCTCGGTGTCGGCGAGTCCAGCCAACCATTCCTCGCACCAACCCGGAAAGGTTTCCAGCGCGAAGTCCTTCGGCAGCCGCAACACCGCTTCGGCGCGGAACAGCCGGTCGTGCGAGAAGCACAGGACATAATCATCGGCGGGAACGCCGCGCAGCCGGAATTGCCGCTCCGCCCCCGAATAGCATTCCGGCTCCTCGGCCTCCGCGCGCGGCTCGCCCGCGGGCACGGCGCCCTGGAATAACAGCACTTCCTTGAGCGCGAATGGCACCTGCGCGACGGGACTGCCCAGCGCCACGGGCAGAAGCGAGCGCCAGTCATCCTCCGCCGGCAGGGTGCGCGCCGGTGCCACCGGCGGTGCGGCGCGCGAGGTGGCAGGGGCCGGCGCGGCCGGCGGCGGCGCCACCGTGCAGGCACAGGACAGGCATGCGCAGAATATTGCAGTGATGATGCGTGCGGTGAGGGGGCGAGAGCTCATGCGGCGCGACGCGAAAGCCAGGACACCAGGCCCGTGGCGTTCAGCGCCACATCGTCGTCCAGCAGCATATGCCGTTGCCTCTCGCCGCCAACGTAGCCATGCCGCTCCAGCCGCCGCTCGAAATGCTCCTGCAAATCGGCGCGGATGCGCTCCTCCCGGTCGGAGCGCACGGCATGCGCCAATGCGATGGCGACGTGGCGGTCGATGTCGGCATGCAAATCCTCACCGAGGCGCTGCACCTGATCCACGCGGCTGTAGTGCGTCATGTACACGCTACGCGGCCGCAGCTGCTGGATGCGCCGCACCGAGGCATGCAGCTGCTCCGGATCGAACTGGGTGGGCGTGGTGGTCACCATCACGAACTCGCCGTTGTCGTTGTCGAACTCGCGGTAGCTCACGCCGTAGGTATCGCCGGAGAACACCACACCCGCAGCCTGCTCGACGATGCACAGGTGATGCAGGGCATGGCCGGGCGTGTGCAGGAAGCGGAAGGAGCGCGCGCCCAGGCGCCGCTCCTCGCCATCCTGCATGGCGCTGACGCGTTCCGCGGGGATGGGCCGGATATCACCGTACATTTTCTGGTACGCGGCATCGCCATACACGGCGCGCGTGCCGGCGATGAGCTTGGCGGGATCGATTAGATGCGGGGCGCCGCGCGGATGCACCAGCACCTGCGCGCGCGGACAGCGCTGCGCCAGGAGCCCTGCGCCGCCGGCGTGATCCAGGTGCACGTGCGTCAGGAACAGATACTCCACGTCCAGCGCGTCCAGGCCCAGTGTACGGAGCGCTGCCTCCAGGTTCGCCACCGAATGATTGGTGCCCGTGTCCACGAAAGCCGCTTTTCCCGAGTCGACGACCAGGTGGCTGGCATCCTGCCGCGGACGGACATAATCGGTGTCGACGGCGAACACGCCGTCGCCGACCTTGCATACCTTGTCATTGCCGGGCAGGACGCCCCGCTCGATATTCGCCATGGATGCCATTATCCTCGGCACCTGCCGTCGTTTGGAACCCTGCGAGCCTCATGCGACTGAAAAATTTGCGCCTGCGACCGGTCCCGACCTGCGTTCTGGCCATGTTGCTGGCCGCCTCTTCCGCCGGCGCCGCGCGCGTCGAGCGCGGCAACCTCGTGTTCGACAACGTACCGCCAGTGCCGGGTGCGGTGGCCGCGTCCATCGACCGTTATCTGGATGCGCGCGGCGCCTCGCCCCTGGGCTGGTCACCGGCGGGCCAGCTGCTGATCGCCACGCGTTTCAGCGACGTGGATCAATTGCACCTGGTGGATCGCGCCGGCGGCGCCCGCCGCCAGCTCACTTTCTACCGCGAGCCGGTGAACGAGGCTGCCGTGTCACCGGGCACCGCCCGTCCCGGCTACGTGTTCCTCAAGGACGTGGGTGGCAACGAGAACTCGCAGCTCTACTACCAGCGCCTGGGCGAGCCGGCGGCGAAGCTTCTGACCGACAGCAGATCGCTGAACGGTGATCCGGTATGGTCCAACGATGGACGGCGCGTCGCTTATTACAGCAATCTGCGCAACGGTCGCGATTCGGACATCTACGTGGTAGAGCCCGAGGCCGGCACGCCGCCGCAGCTGGTGTTCACCGGCGATGCGCCGGGCTGGACCGTGCTCGACTGGGCGCCGGGCGATGGCAAGCTGCTGTTGAAAAAGTATGTCTCCATCACCGAGAGCTACCTGTACGTATATGACCTGGCGAGCAGCCAGCTGAAGGAGGTCGATCCGTCCAAGTCCAAGGTGGGCATCGGTCCGGCCCTGTTCTCGCGCGATGGCGTGGGCGTGTTCCTGGCGACGGATCGCGACTCGGAATTCCAGCAATTGCAGTTCGTGAATCTCGGGTCGGGCGAGCGTACCGCGCTGTCGGCGCACCTTCCCTGGGACGTGGAGGATATCGCGGTGTCGCGCGATGCGCGCTGGCTGGCCTACACCGTCAACCAGGGCGGCGCGAGCCGTCTGAACGTGCTCGACCTGCGCGCGCACCAGGAAATGACCCCGCCCGCGCTGGCGCCGGGACTGATTTCCAACCTGCGCTTCGACATCACCGGCCGCCAGCTCGCCTTCGCCTACGCAAGCCCGGTGCAGCCGCGCGATGCCTACGTGTTCGACACGGGCAGCGGCAAGATCGAACCCTGGACGCGGAGCGAGGCGGGCCCGGTGGACGTGTCGAAGTTCGTCGCGCCGCGCCTGGCGCAGTTCCCGACTTTCGACCGCGTGGGCATGAAGTCTCGGCAAATTCCCTTGTACGTGTTCGAGCCGGCGGACCCCGGCCCTCATCCGGTGCTGATCAGCATTCACGGCGGACCGGAGTCGCAGTTCCGTCCCGGCTTCGATCCGTGGACGCAGTACCTGGTGAACGAACTGGGCTTCACCGTGCTGGCGCCCAATGTGCGCGGCTCCTCCGGCTACGGCAAGACCTACCTGAGCCTGGACAACGGCCTGCTGCGCGAGGACTCGGTGAAGGACATCGGCGCGCTGCTGGTGTGGATCGCCGCGCAGAGGCAGTTCGACTCGAAGCGGGTGTTCGTCTCCGGCGGCTCCTACGGCGGTTACATGAGCCTCGCCACCATGGTGAACTTCGGCGACCGGCTGCGGGCCGGGATCGATGTGGTCGGTATCGCCAATTTCATCACCTTCCTCACCAACACCGCCGCCTACCGCCAGGATCTGCGCCGCGCCGAGTACGGCGATGAACGCAATCCCGACATGCGCTCGTTCCTGCAGCGCGTTTCACCCTTCAACAACGCCGAGCGCATTACCAAGCCCATGCTGATCGTGCAAGGGCAGAACGATCCGCGCGTGCCCATGAGCGAGTCCGAGCAGATGGTGAACCGGCTGCGCTCGCGCGGTGTGGAGGTGTGGTACCTGCTCGCCAAGGACGAGGGGCACGGCTTTCGCAAGAAGCAGAATCGCGACGCCTATCTACAAACCGTGGCGCAGTTTCTACTGCAGAACAAGTAGTTCGCGATTAGCCGCGGGCCCGCGCGCGCTCGGCGTCAACACCGCCGCCACGACCGGCCGCGCGCGGGCAGCCGCCGCAGGGGGGGATGAGCGCTGAGGAGGGGGTTACTTGCGCGGCACCGCCGTGAGCGGCGATTTCTGATCGGCGAAATAGCGGGCGAGCGCCTCGACGTCGGCCTCGGTCTGGAGCGCGCCGGCCATGCCGTTCATCACCGCGTTCTTGCGCCGGCCCAGCCGGTAGGAGTCGATGGCCTGCAGCAAGTAGTCATAATGCTGGCCTGCCAGCACCGGCGGCTTGGGCTCCAGCGGCGCATCCACGCCCGTGCCGTTCACGCCATGGCAGGCGGCGCAGGCATCGGCCTGCGCGGGCTTCGTGCCGACGACATCCGTGTTCGGCTTGGTGGGCTCGCCCTGCAGGAAGGCGGCGATGTCGGCGATGTCCTGGTCGTTCATCGACCAAGCCTGCGCATGCATGGTCGGGTGCGGGCGCTGGCCCGCCTTGTACTCGTTCAGCGCGGCAATGATGTACGCGGCATGCTGATGCCGCAGGCGCGGTACGTGATAAGTCGGGTAAGCGTTGTGATAGCCCTCGACGCCGTGGCAGCCCAGGCAGGTATAGAACTTCTTCTGACCACGGGTCGGGTCACCGTCCGCCGCATGGCTGACCGTTGCAAAGCACAACAGGGCGGCTGCGGCGGTGAGCATGCCGCGAATGACTCCAACTTGCATTGAATTCTCCGGTACCAGGGGCGTTATCGTTGGCGGCAGCGATGTTAAAGGGCGGGAGCAAGGTCTTGCAACCAGCCTTTGGCCATGACGGCTGGCCAACGGAGCCATGAGCCTTTATAACGAAAATATCCCCTTGAGGACTGCTCTCATGCTGCAAGCCGTCATCCGCCAACGTCGCCGCGATCTGGGAGGCCTGGAAGTGGGCCGGGTGCTGCCCGCGCCCGAAGCGCACATGGTCGGGCCGTTCATCTTTTTCGACCATTTGGGCCCCCTGCACCTGCCGGCGGGCCTTCCGCCCAGCACCGACATCCGGCCCCATCCGCACATCGGCCTGTCCACCGTGACCTACCTGTACAGCGGGGAAATCATGCACCGCGACAGCCTCTCCTACGAGCAGCCGATCCGGCGCGGTGAGGTCAACTGGATGACGGCCGGCCGCGGTATCACCCATTCGGAGCGTTTCGAGAAGGCGCGGGCTCAAGGGGATGACGTGCACGGCATCCAGGCCTGGGTGGCCCTGCCGCGCGAATTCGAGGAAACCGACCCGGCCTTCACCCACTATGGGGCCGATGAACTGGTGACACTGCAGGAGCGCGGCATCTGGATGCGCCTGCTGGCGGGCGAGGCCTTCGGGCTGCGATCGGCGGTACGCATCCATTCACCATTGTTTTATGTGCACTGGGAATTGCAGCCCGGCGCCACCGTGCAGCTGCCGGCCGCCTATCGCGAGCGCGCCCTGTACGTGGCGGCGGGGAGCGTGGACGTGGCGGGCAGGCGGTACGAGGCCGGACAGATGCTGATTTTCGAGCCGGGCGTGGATGCCCTGGTCACGGCGCAGTCGGCGGCGACGCTCATGGGCCTGGGCGGCGAGCCGGTGGGACGGCGTTACATCGAATGGAATTTCGTCTCCTCCTCGCGCGAGCGCATCGAGACGGCCAAGGACGACTGGCGCGCCAGGAGGTTCAAGCTGCCGGATCACGATGACCGGGAGTTCATTCCGCTGCCCTGACCGTCTGCGATCCGCTCGGGCCGCCGAGCAGCAATGCTGTTACATGAGATGCTCGTAGGCCGGCGGCGCCGAGAAACACCGGCCGGTTGAATCGCGGAGCGCGGACTTCGTTGGTCATACCTGCATCCTCGCCGGAACTCGCCCTTGCGCCAAAGGCATTGGCGGCCAAGGCCAGCGGGCGCTCCCGGTGCGAACGCTGCGCCTCGCCGATCCCCAAGTGATGCAAACCGTAGCAGAATAGGTCCCATCCGGGTAAGACCAGAGGTACCGGCCATGTCGATCAGCGAAGAACTGTCGAAGCTACACGAGCTGCATCAGCGCGGTGGATTGTCGGACGAGGAGTTCGCGCGTGCCAAGGCGCGGCTGATCGATGCTCCGCATGAGCCGGCGGGCCGCGTGCTCGCCGCGGCAAATGCCTGGCGGCGCAGCCGACAGGATGCCTGGTTCGGCGGAGTCTGCGGCGGCATCGCGCGCGCCACGGGGCTGGAGTCCTGGCTGGTGCGCCTGCTGTTCTGCATCCTCGCGCTGTGCGGCGGCGCGGGCCTGGTCATTTACCTGCTCATCTGGATATTCGTGCCGGCGGAGTGAGCGCGCGGACTTGCGTCCATCAGTCGCGCAGACGCCGGCTCAGCCTTGCCCAGCGTCGCTGGAAGCGGCGGCAGCGCTTGCGCTGACGTTCGCGCGCGCGCCGCGCCGCGCGTTCGTGATGCTCCAGCAGTCGCCCCATCAGCAGGAGCGTGGCCGGCGGGAAGCGCTGATCCGCGGAGGAGGCCATCGCCTTGAGGCTGTCGCCGGACACGGCCGCATCCTGCAGGGCACCGAGCGTGTCCTGC
This sequence comes from Pseudomonadota bacterium, assembly GCA_018240265.1. GTDB lineage: Bacteria > Pseudomonadota > Gammaproteobacteria > Steroidobacterales > Steroidobacteraceae > TMP-86. The sequence goes on from JAFEGC010000011.1 coordinate 18,864, forward strand.
CAGCGACGCAGAGCCTGCAACGCACGATCGGCGCGCTTGTGATACAGCGGCGCCACGGCTTCCAGCAGGTAACGCAGCTTTTTCAGCCGCCGGCGCACGCGGTGGTAATCGCGCGGTATGGAAGCCGCGCTCAGCTTGCGCGCGGCCGTGCGCACCTTGCGATATCGAGCTTCGAGCAGACCGGGCGCGGCGATCAGCGCCGGCTCGCCACCCGCCTGCGCGCCGCTGACGCTGTCATCGAGCGCCTGCGCCAGGCCCTCCAGGGTTCGATGCGCCGCGGGCCGTTCGAGCTCGCGCAGAAACCGCGCATGCGCGGCGCGACGCTCATCGCGCAGATGATTGCCCAAGGGCTCCAGCGCCTCGCGCTCCAGCGGGGTCATGTGATCGGCAAAGCCGTGCAGTTGTTCCAGTGCCACGTCGAGATCGCGCACATCGCCCAGCGCCCGCAGCAACGGCTTGAAACTCGCGCGCAAGCGAAACAGTGGTCCCGGCAAATGCTCGCGAAATTCCCCGAGAATCGCATCCAGCCGCCGCCCGGCATTGCGCAGATCGTGCACGGCCTGCGCATCATCGCCGAGGCGCGCGCGCAACTCCTGCGCGTGCCACTCGGACAACTGCCGGCGCAGATTCGCGAGCGCCACCTGCTGCAGCGTCATGCCGGCGTGCACCACGGTGGGCTCGAACACGCGCGGCGTGGCGGGCGCCAGGCCCGCCGAGCGCAGGCCCTGCTCGTACTTGGAACCGGCGGCGGGCGTCAGCGCGCATTCATTGCGCAGCGTCTCGACCAGCGCGGGCAGCGCTTCATCCGGCCCGCTGAGCGCCTCGACTTCGACACGGTGCAACGCGCCGCTGGGCTCGGCCTGCGGCGCGGAAAATTCGGAATCATCCAAGTCGATCTCCGCCAGCGGCGGCTCCGCTTCGGACCGGCGCACCGCGAAGCGCCGGCGCAGCGTGCACACCTCGAACAATGGGCGCAGGCCATGCGAGCCGCTGACCGCGCGCGCGCGCGCCCACGAGGCCATCCAGTTGCGAATGCCCTTCCAGCCAGTGCTGCACGGCGGCGAGATCGGTGCACTGGAGCTGCCATTCGATCTCGCGGTTGCCGTCGCCGGCGGGCTCGTGGGGTGATTCGTTCATCGGGCGTGCTCCGATCGTACAGGCGGCGCGGTGACGCCCGGAAGGGTGCGCTCCACGCGGCGCCTTCGTCATCTTAGGGCAAATTTCGGCCGTTGGCGGTTCCGCCGGCAAAGCGAAGCCATACGGAAAATCCGCCGTTGTATCGCGCTTCGGTGATGCGAGGCAGCATAATCATTACTCCAATGGTGCAATATTAGGCAACGGTTCTGGTGCCTGCGCAAGTGCCCAGGCCTGCAACAGCATCCTTCTGATGCAGCAGTCGCCACTCGTGCACGAGGCTCATGGCCCGCTTCGGAAGTGACCCATTTACCGCGCCTGTGACTATGTCAACTGTGGCTTCAAACGCTGCATAAATCGCATGAAAGTGCGGGGGCGGGTGATCGCGATAGTACATCGCGATGATAATCCCAAAAAAGCGACTGAGTTCAGGCATGCCACCACCCTTCCTGCTGCCTAACGGCTGAGTTCAGCGGCCGCACTCCGACAAGTAGGAGCGCGCGGGC
>JAFEGC010000120.1 GCA_018240265.1 Pseudomonadota bacterium
CCGCGCCACGCGCCGCGGCGTTGCGAAACAGGATATCGTCGAATTCCGATCGGCGCACCTGGTAGGCATAGGGCTGGGACTTGTCCCAGCTATCCGCGAACTCGAAGCGCTGCTGCCGCCCGTCGGCCGAGGAATGAAACTCCGCACCCCATTTCTGCATGCCGATGCCATGCACCTGCTCGGCCACGCCCAGGCGCTCAAGCAACGGCAGGTTCGCCGGCAGCAGGGATTCGCCGATGTGGAAACGCGGATGGCGGGATTTTTCCAGCATCACCACACGGCGCCCGCGGCCGGCCAGCTCGGTGGCCGCGGTGGAACCGGCCGGTCCGCCGCCGATGATCACCACGTCGACACGCTGCGCGAGTTCCCTGTCGTCGTTTTCCCTCATCATCGCCCCAGTGTAGCCGCTTGGCGATCCTCGGCATAGTCGCGCGATATACTCCCCGCTCATCGTCAATTGCAGGTGGAGATGGATCATGGATGTGCGAGGAATGCGGCGCTTCGCGCTGGCGGTGCCGCTCGCGGCCGCGCTGCTGGTGGGCTGCGGCGTCAACCCGGTGACCGGCCGGCAGGAGCTGCAGTTCGTTTCGGAAAACGAGGAATTGCAACTGGGCCAGCAGAACTACGGCCCCAATCGCCAGGCCGAGGGCGGAGATTTCGGTGTCGATCCGGCGCTGACCCAGTACGTGCGCGAGGTGGGCCAGAAGCTGGCGGCAGTCGCGGATCGCAAGCTGCCGTATGAATTCACGGTGGTGAACAATTCCGTGCCCAACGCCTGGGCGCTGCCCGGCGGCAAGATCGCGGTGAACCGTGGCCTGTTGCCACAGCTCCGGAACGAGGCCGAACTCGCCGCGGTGCTCGGACATGAAATCGTGCATGCCGCGGCGCGGCACGGCGCCAAGGCGCAGGAGCGCGGCACGCTGCTGCAGGCGGGCATGGCCGCGGCGCAGATCGGCGTGGCGGTGGCGGGCGCCAACGGCGGCCTGACGGACCTCGCGCTGCAGGGCGCCGGCGCTGGTGCGCAGATGGTGCAGATGAAATACGGCCGCGATCAGGAGCTGGAGGCCGACCACTACGGCATGGTGTACATGAAGCGCGCCGGCTACGACCTGGGCGCGGCGGTGAGCCTGCAGCAGACCTTCGTGCGCCTGGCGCAGGGGCACAACCAGAGTTGGCTGGAGGGATTGTTCGCCTCGCATCCGCCGTCCGCGGAGCGCGTGGAGCGCAACCAGGCGACGCTGCAGGAACTGGGCGGCGGCAAGGGCGAGGTGGGAGCCGAGCGCTTCGCCGCCCGCACGGCCTCGCTGCGCAAGATGCAACCGGCCTACGACAAGTATGACCAGGCCATGGCCGCGGCCGGCAAGAAGGACTTCGCCACCGCGCGCCGGCTCGCGGGCGAGGCGGCGCAGATGCTGCCGCGCGAAGCGCGCTTCAGCCAGTTGCAAGGTGATCTTGCCATGGCGCAGAAGCAGCCGTCCGAGGCGCTGGGTTTTTATCAGAAGGCCATCGATCTCGATGGCAGTTACTTCGGATCTTACCTGGGCGGCGGCGTGGCGCAATACAAGCTGGGCAACCGCGCCAAGGCGGAGGAGTGGCTGAAGAAAAGCGCCAACCTCCTGCCCACCGCGTCGGCCGTGTATTACCTGGGCAGCATCGCCAAGGAGCGGGGCGATGTGGCCGGCGCGCGCCAGTTGTTCCAGGCGGTGGCCGGCGCGCAGAACGAGTACGGGCAGATGGCCACCGCCGAACTTACGCGCCTGGATCAGGCGCAGAACGCTGCGCCGTTCCAGCCTTGAGGGTCGTTCACTTCGCCCGATATACCCACTCGCCGCCGACCATGGTGCCAAGCACCTGGGCGTCGCGCATCTGCTCGGCCGGCACCGTGAGCACATCGCGGTCCAGCAGCGCGAAATCCGCCGCCTTGCCGGGCTCGATCGAACCGATGACGGCCTGCTGGTTCATGGCGCGCGCGGCGTTGATGGTGTAGGCGTATAGCATGGCCTCGCGCGGCATGTCCTGCTCGGGATACAGCGCGCCCTTCTTGCCGTTCCACTCGCCGAGCCGCGTCTCGGCCTGGTAGATGGCCTTGAACACCTCCGGGGTGGACACGGGCCAGTCGCTGGCGCCGGCGATGACCGTGCCCGCATCGAGCATGGAGCGCGCCGGGTACTGCCAAGGATAGATATCGGCCGCCACATAGGGTTTGATCAGATCGATGGTGTCGACTCCATACTCCGCCCACAGCAGTTGATAGGCGGCGATGACGCCGAGTGCCTTGAACCGGTCCACGTCGCCGGGGCGCACGAACTGCAGATGCGTGATGGTGTGTGGCAACCGTGAGTTGCCGTTGGCCTTGCGCGCCGCCTCGTAGCCGTTCAAGGTCTCGTGCACGGCGAGATCGCCGATGGCATGCGTGTGTACGATCACGCCGCGCTTGTCGGCTTCGATGCACAGTTTCGCGAAATTTTCGGGCTTGAACAGCAGGTCGCCCATCTTGCCGGTGTTGGTATAGGGCGCGGTCATGGCGGCGCTCTGCGACGGGTACTCGACCACGCCGTCGGCGAATACCTTGACGCCGGGGAGGGTGAGATTGGGGATGTTGGCGAAGCGCTGGCGCAGCGCCAGTGCCTTGTCGAACGAGCCCGGCTCATCCGGCTTGACGCGCGGCAAGGCGGCGACGTGCGCGGTGAGGCCGCCGGCGGCCGCGAGGTCGCGGTAGGCCACGAGAATGGGTTCGTCGGTGAGCGGGTCGAGCCAGGAAGTGATGCCGATGCTGTGCAGGTATTGCACCGCGGCGCGCGCGCCGGCGAGATTCTTGGCGGCGTCCGGCGACGGGATTTTCTTCTCCACCACATCCAGCCCCTCGTCCACGCCGAAGCCGTTCGGCGTGAGATCCTTTTCAAGGCCGTAGTACTTGCGCTTTTCCTCGGGAAGCTTGGCGATGAAGGTCTTGTTCAGCCCGGCGCGCTGGCGCAGCGCCAGGTTCGACCAGCCGGTGTGGCCGTCCATGCCGCGCATGAACAGCGGCTGCTTGGCGTAGGCGCCGCCGTTGAAGCGCGCGTTCAGCGCCGCGTTCTGCGACCAGATGGCCAGCGGCACGCCGGTAACCACCAATACATCGCCCCGCATGCCGCGACCGCTGCGTTTGGCCTCGGCAACGAAGGTTTCCAGCGCATCCACCGAGGGCAGGTCGTTCTTGGCATCCGCCGACAGCAGGTCAACGCCGCCGTAGACCGCGTGAATATGGGCATCGATCAGCCCGGGTAGCAGGGTCTTGCCGCCCAGATCCACCACCTCGGCACGCGCGCCGACGCTGGCGCCGACCTCGCGCTGACTGCCCACGGCCACGATCTTGCCGTCGCGGACCGACACGGCCTGCGCATAAGGCTGCTGCGGATTGGCGGTGAAGATCTTGGCATTGGAGAGAATCAGCTCCTTGGCTTGGACGCTGGCGGCGGCCAGCAACAGCAAGGCCAGACAGGTCTGCAGGCGGAGGCGGGAAGCGATGGTCATGATGGCACCTCGGTGACGAGAACTGGAATGTTCGCATTGTCGGGCGCGGCTGCGCAATCACGCGCGGCACGCGCCTTCAAAGCGGCGGTCTGCGCGGCGGCAGGTTCCCTGGCAAGAAGGTCTGCAGGTAGGCGGTGCAGGCGATCAACGCATGCCGCTCCATCATCGGCGTGATGCGCCGGTGCTGCATCACCGACAGTTGCAGCAGCAGGTCGGCGATTTCCACGGTGTGGAAAAAAACGGCGGTGCGTTCGGCGAAGGTCGGCAGTGCGAAATGCCGCGCGAAAATGCCTTCCATCAAGGCGCCGACCGACTGGTCGCGCAATCGCTCGGCCAGCTTGATCTCGGCCGGTGTCTTGCCGTCCAGCAGGAGCTTGCGCGCTGCCGGATCCATGGCGTAATGCCGAGTGACGCGCCGGAGTGCGGTCTTGATCAGTGTGTGCCAGTCCTTGCGCTGCGCGGGCGAGTAGGGCCTGGCAATGATGGCGGCGATGCGCTCCGACAGTTGTGCGGCCAGCGCGACGAACAAGGCGTTGCGATCCTTGTAGAAGTGGTAGGCCGAGGCCACCGGAATGCGGGCTTCGCGCGCCACGTCCTCCAGGGAAACATCGTCGATCTCGCGCCGCTTGAGCAGGCGCGCCGCCGCCTCCTGCAATGCCTCGCGTCGCAGCTGCCCGCGGCGCTGCGTCCAGCCGGCACGCTCGGGGGTGTTGCGCTTGCGCATGCTTGACAGTGGCATGGCGCTATCCTACAGTCAATTCGAAATAACTCGAAAATATTCGAGTATTAGAAACCGGGGGAAATGTCTTGCTGCCTCACCGCCTGTCGTCAAGACGATTGCTCCTCCTGCTGAGTGCCCTGGCCTGCGCCGGCGCGCCCAGCGCGCAGGCCAGCGATGCGATGCCGGGCAAAGACCTGTTCGCGGTGTGCGAGTCCTGTCACGGGGTCGGCGCCGAAGGCAGCCAGGCTCTGAACGCGCCGGTATTGGCCGGGCTGGATGCCGCGTATGTGGCACGCCAGTTGCGCCATTACCAACAGGGCCTGCGCGGTGCGGGCGTGGAAGGCTCGCCGGGGCGTGCCATGCGCGATATGGCGGCGCTGCTGCGGGACGACTCTCAAGTCGAGGCGGTGGCGCGCTATGTCGCTTCGCTTGCCGCAGTGCGTTCACCCGATGTGACGGTGCGCGGCGATCCGGTGCGCGGTAGAGCGTTGTATCGGAGCTGCGCCGCTTGCCACGGCGAGGACGCGCGCGGAATTCCCGCATTGGGTGCCCCCGCGCTTGCAGGCCAGGCCGACTGGTACCTGTTGCGGCAGCTCGAAGACTTTCGCGCCGGCCGGCGCGGCTCCGCCGCCCAAGATGTGAACGGTGCGCAGATGCAGGCCATGGCGCGTACCCTGGGCAACGCGCAGGCGTTGCGCGACGTGGTGAGCTACGTCCGCTCGCTGGGCGCGCCAAGCGGCGCTGCCACCGCAATTGAGGATCGGCCAAACCGGGCGCCGACCACGACGCCAAAGCTGAGCAGCCGCTGCCCACCCAGCTTCGACCAGCGGGATGGGTTGTGTGTGTTCCGCAGTCTGTACGAGCTGTACGCGCTGCCCGCGGGGCATGGCGGCCTGCGCGCGCCGCTCCCGCCCATGCGCGCGACTTATTCGCCGCAGCAGATCGACCTCGGCCGTTACTTGTTCTTCGATCCGCTGTTGTCCGCGGATGGCTCCCTGGCCTGTGCCAGTTGTCACCAGCCGGACAAGGGCTTCGCCGATGGCCGGGCGCGGAGCCTGGGCGGAACGCTGCATGATGGCGCGAGCGGCTCGCATCGGGCGGTACTGGCGCGCAACGCACCCTCACTTTGGAACGTGGGCTTCCTGCCGCGGCTGTTCTGGGACGCGCGGGCGGACTCGCTGCAGGCGCAGGCGCGCGGACCGCTGTTCGCCGCCGATGAAATGGCGGGTACGCCGGCTTCGCTCGCGGCGGCGTTGAACGCAAGTCCCGCCTATCGCGAATTGTTCGCCCAGGCGTTCCAGCGTCCGTCGGATCGACCCATCGATACGGACGAGGTGACGCGGGCGCTGGCGGCATTCGAATCATCGCTGGTGTCTTTCAACAGCCGCTACGACCGGTATGCCCTCGGCGATGAAGCAGCAATGAGCCCGCAGGAAATCGCCGGCTACAACATTTTTCGCGGCTTCGTCGCCCGCTGCTCGCAATGCCACGTGCCACCGCTGTTCACCAGCGCCGATGTGGCGGTGGTCGGCGCGCCGGCCAGTCCCGGCCAAGCCTACGATGCCGGGGTCGAGGCGGTGACGCACGAGGTCGCGATGCGCGGCGCCTTCAAGGTGCCCACGCTGCGCAACATCGCGCTCACCGCGCCCTACTTTCAGGCGGGCCAGCTCGCGAACCTGGAAGATGTCATTCGCTTCTACAACGATACCGCCGGTCATGCTGTGCCCGGTGGTGAGCATTTACAGGTGCATTGGCACATCGCCATGAAGGGTCCGACGCTGAGCGAGGCCGAGCAGCGCGCGCTGCTGGCATTTCTGCGTGCGCTGACCGACGAGTCGATGATGCCGGCGGTACCCGATCGCCTGCCCTCGGGGCTGGCGCTGCCGAGCGAAGTCAGGCGCATTGCGCAACATTCCGTTTCCAGTTCAACAGGCAGGTGAATCGCATGAACCGATGCGCATGGGTGAGCATGGCATGGCTGCTGCTGGCTACGGGAGCCGGCTCGGCCGGCGCGCAGAGCCGGGTCGAGGACTCCGCCAAGGACGCGGTGTATCCCTGTCCGAAGCCGGCGGGGCAGGCCCTGTTGCAGGAAGCGGCCAAGCTGTATCCGGCCAAGTACGACAAGAACAAGTTCGGCTGCGCGGCGGACTTGTTCTACGAGGCCGCGCAGGCCGCGCCCGGCGATACCGCGCTGAACTTGCAGGCGCTGCTGGTGACCACCGAGTACATAGACTCGATCAACACGCTGTGGGACTTCGACTTGTACGGCATTCGCCAGCCGGAGTGGACGGCGCGGCTTGAGCATGCGGTCGCGCACGGTCGCGTGCTTGCCGATCGCGTTGCCGGCGCCGCGGCCCACGACCCGCCGGCGCTCGCGGCGCGCGCTCTGTTCCAGCTCGCCGCCGGCGCCAAGACCGTTGACGCCAAGACCCAGATCGCCGGTTCGCGCGAGGCCATGAGCCTGCTCAAGCAAGCCACGGCCGCGGACCCCGCGCTGCTGGGCGGCAGCGCGCTGCTGGCGCTGGCGCGCTTGTATTACGAGATCCCTGAGTTCCTGGGCGGAGATGTGGGCGAGGCGCAGAAACTCCTCGCGCAGGGGTTGAAAGTAGCGCCGAAGAATCCTTCCATGGTGCGTTACGCCGCCTTCGTCCGCGCGCAGGAGCACGATGCGCCCGCGGCGAAGGCATTGCTCGCCTCCATGCCGGAGCTGCAGGCGGACCCCGAGGATTTGCAGATCCTGGTGGACGAACTGCGCAACGCGCGCGACTTGGCCACGCGCCTGGGCGATGAGTCGCTGCGCAAGCGCCTGGACCAGCGGCGCGATGCCCTGCTCAAGCAACACCCCGAACTGCTGACCCGCGCCTCCACCGCGGCCAACATGCACGGTGGGGTGGACCCCATCACCGGCAAACCTTACTGACCCGTTCTTTCACGAAAGACTACGCGAGGAGTATCCCAATGTTCGAATTGCGACGCGCTATCTGCGTTCTGGCGATGCTCGGCGCAGGCGCGGCCGATGCGGCTACGCTCACCGTCAATCCGGGCGAATCGATCCAGGCTGCCGTAGGCCGCGCCGGCGCAGGCGACACGGTGCTGGTCATGCCGGGCCGGTATCGCGAAACCGTGTTCATCGACAAGGATCGTATCCAGTTGCGCGGCGTGATCAAGCAAGGCCAGTGGCCGGTGCTGGACGGTGAAGGCACGCTCAACGACGGCGTGCTCGCCTCGGGGCACGGCGTGGTGATCGAGAATCTGTGGGTGCGCCGCTACAAGGGCAACGGCATCATGACCCAGGGTTCGAACAACTACCAGATCATCCACAACGTGGTGGAAGGTCCGTGCTTTTACGCCATCTTTCCTCAGTTCGGCAAGAACGGTCTGGTGGCGCACAATTTCGTTACCAAGTCGGAGGATGCCGCCATCTATGTCGGCATGTCCGATGGCGTGGACATCATCGGCAACGAGGCCTCGCACAGCATTATCGGTATTGAAACCGAGAACTCGCGCAATTCCCTGATCGAGGGCAATTTCGTGCACGACAACGTCATGGGCGTCGCGCTGACCATGCTGCCGGGCCTGCCGGTCAAGGTGGCGGAAAAATCGGTCGTCCGGCGCAATTTCGTGATCTCCAACAACACCGCCAATTTCGCGCCGGCCGGCGCCATCACCGCAGGGGCACCTTCCGGGGTGGGTATCCTGGTACTCGGCGCCGATGAGGCATCCATCGAAGATAACCTGATCCGCGACAACCAGAGCACTGGCATCCTGGTCGCCGACACGGGTTTTTTCGTGACCACGCC
>JAFEGC010000121.1 GCA_018240265.1 Pseudomonadota bacterium
ATCTCCTACGATTTCGGCGGCGTGACGCTGTCCTCCATCACCAGCTATCAGCGCCTGAAAAGCGACTACTCCGCCGACAACGATTTCTCGCCGGTGCCGTTGGCGATTTTCGATCAAAGCTCCAACGCGCGGCACCTGACCCAGGAGTTGCGCCTGATCGGTGGCGATGACGCGCTGCATTGGACCACCGGCGCTTACTTCCTGCGCGTGGACGGCACTTATGGCCAGGCCTTCCACGTTCTGCCCTTCGCGACCACGCCGGCGGAAACGCACAGCGTGGACACGAAGTCCTTCTCGCTGTTCGGCCAGGTGGACCTGCGGTTGAGCGAGAATCTGCGTCTGACGGCCGGGGTCCGCGGCACCCGCGATCACAAGGATTACGAGTACCTGGAGCACTGCACCGGGCCGGCCTGCGCCGCCTTCCTCGCGCCGGATACCATCGGCACCGCGGGCGATTTGAAGGATTCGCACGCCGAGACCGGCTGGTCCGGCCGCCTGCAGCTCGACTGGCAGCTGAACCCGGACACTTTGCTGTACGCCAGCATCAATCGCGGTTACAAGGCGTTCAACTACAACGCTGGCTTCGTCGGTCAGGCGCCGCTGTCGAAGTTCCGCTTCGATGGCGAGAATCTGATGGCCTACGAAGCGGGCGGGAAGCTGGAGTTCCTGCAGCGCCGCGCTCGGCTCAACCTGGCGGCCTTCTACTACGACTACTCGAACTACCAGGCCTTCGACCAGCGCGGCTTCAACTTCACGCTGTTCAACACCGATGCCAAGATCTATGGCGCCGACATGGACCTCATGTTCAAGGCGACGCAGGGCCTCACGCTCAAGCTCGGCGCCGCAGCGTTGCACACGGCCGTTTACGATGTGCCCATCGCCAATGAGTTGCTGACCCGCAAGGCGCCGCAGTCGCCCTCGTTCACCATGACCGCGGGCGCGACCCAGACCGTGGTGCTCGGCGCCTGGACCCTGTCGGGAACTTTCGAAGACGGTTACACGGGTTCGAACTATTCGCAGCTCACCAACGCGCCGGTGACGCGCATGCCGGCGGGTTGGGTGGCGAACGCGCGCATCAACCTGAGCACGCTGAACGAGCGGCTGACATTCTCGGTGGCGGCCGACAATGTGTTCGACAAAAAGCGGCCGGCGTATGCCTTCGATGTGTCCGGCGCGCCGCTGGGCGGCACGTACAACACCTATGTGAAACCGCGCTGGATCACCGGCTCGGTCCGCTACGCGTTCTGAAGGAGCAGCCACGATGGATTCCACCGGCAAGCGGCTCGCGGGTCGTATCGCCCTGGTCACGGGCGCGGCGCAGGGCATCGGGCGCGGCATCGCCGAGCGTTTCGCGGGCGAGGGCGCGACGCTGATCCTGTCGGACATCGATGCACCCGCGGGCGAGGCCACGGCGCGGGCCCTGAACGCGGAATTCCAGCGCCAGGATGCCGCCTCGGAGCGGGAGTGGCAGAGCCTGATCGAGACCATCGAGCGGCGCCACGGCGCGTTGCACGTCCTGGTCAACAACGCCGGCACCGAGGGCGATCCGAAGGCCGACAAGACGCCGGAGCACACGCCGCTGGAAGACTGGAACCGCATTTTCGCCATCAATGCAGCCGGGGTGTTCCTGGGCTGCAAGCACGCCATCCCGCTGCTGGCGCGCTCCGGCGGCGGCGCCATCATCAACATGTCCTCGGTGGGTTCGCTGGTGCCCACGCCATTCCTTACCGCCTATGGCGCGGCCAAGGCGGCGGTGGAGCACCTGACCCGCTCGGTGGCGCTGCACTGCGCGCGCGCCGGCCATCGCATCACCGCCAACTCGGTGCATCCGGGACAGGTGCGCACGCAGATGCTGGAGGTGCTGTTCGATCGCCTGGCGGGGCAGGCCGGCATCACCCGGCAGCAGTTCGAGCAGAACTTTCTCGCCGGCATCCCGCTCGGCTGCTACCAGGAGCCGGTGGACATCGCCAACGCGGTGCTGTTCCTGGCCTCCAGCGAGGCGCGATACGTCACCGGCCAGGCCATCGCCGTGGACGGCGGTTTCACGCTGGCCAACTGAACCACGGAGCCATCATGCCAATATGGAATTGGGGCCAGCCGATCAACGGCATCATTCAGGCGGCCTACACCACCCCCAACATCGAGGACTCGATGGCGGACTGGACCTCGCACCTCAACATCGGGCCGTGGTTCCTGTTCGAGCATTTCCAGTTCCAGTGGATCAAGTACCGCGGCCAGCCGTGCGAGCTGGACGTGACGGTGGCGTTGGCGACCTCGGGCGGGATGATGTTCGAGCTGATTCAACAGAACGACACCAAGCCCAGCGTGTACCGCGAAGTGCAGCAGGCGCGCGGCCATGGCTTTCACCACTGGGCGGTGGCGGCGCGTCCGGAGGAATACGACTCGGTGCTGGCCGATTACGTCAAGGGCGGCAGCGCGCTGGCGCTGGAAGCGGCGGTCGCCATCGGCGCGCGCGCGGCCTATGTCGACACCCTGCAGAGCCTGGGCGGGATGATCGAGGTCATCGAAGTCACGCCGGCGGTGGAGGGCCTGTTCACCATGATCCAACAGGCGAGCGTGGGGTGGGACGGAACCGCTCCGGTGCGCGTGCTGCAGGCCTCCTGATCACGTTGCGGCGCGGCGTTGCGGCGGCGATGCGTCCCATGCACAATCGAGATCTTGGTTTAAGCCTAAAGAACGCCGGTCGCGCGCGTCGTGGAACCGGCCTCGCTTACCGGAGGGGGTTGAATGTCGGATGACGCGGCCGCCGTATCCTTGGCGGGATCGGCCGAGCTTTACGGGCGCGTGCTCGGCTGCACCCGCTTCGAGCACGTCTGTGGCGCCGTGCTGGGTCCCGTGTCCGCGGCGTTGGGCGCCACCAGCAGCGTGTTTCTGCAGCTCATCAACATGCCTCCGCGGCGCGATTGCGTGCACCGGGATTTCTACATGGGCGATGCGCCCGAATCCGTCGAGGCTTATCGTGGCGGTTATTACGAGATGGACCCGTTGATCGCCGGCGGCCTGCGGACCATGCGCGCGCAGAGCATCGACCGGGGCGCCTTCGTCGGTCTTCTGTCCGGTTTTCCGGGCTGGCGCGATGCCAGTTATTACACCCGTTTCCTGCGCCGTTACGACATCGGCCACGTAGTTGGAGTACTGGTGCCGGTGCGCACCGTGAATCGGAGCGAGCTCGTTTGCCTGGGTTTTCATCGCACGCACGAGTCCGACGGCTTCGCGGATCACGAGGTGCGTCTGCTGCGCGAGCTCATGCCCCTGCTGCAAACCGTGCTCACCAATCTTGCGTTTCGCGATGCCATGCATCTGTCCGAGCAGATCGAACAGGCGATGTCGGACAGCGCCGCGGGTGTCGGGTTCGTGGTGCTCGACGAGGATTTGCTGGTCTGCCACGCCAACCAGCGCGGTTTGTCGGAGCTGGGTCTGTACCGGCCGGGCGCCGCGGCGAACGGCTGCCAGGGCATATTCGGCGAGTTGCGCGAGCGCCTGATGCGCATGCCGTTCGCGGACGGCCGCCGCGAGAGCTTCACCCTGGGCGTCCCGGGACTCGGCTCCGCCGGGCTTGCGACGATCAACGTCGAGGTGCGCGCCTTCAGGTCTTTCGACGGCCGCCAGAACCACCTGCTGCTGACCAGTCCCACCGATGAGTTGCGGGCCATCCGGCAATCCTTCGCCCGCGCGGGCCTGTCCGAGCGCGAGGCTGAAGTGGCGCGCCTGGTCTGCGCGGGGCAGTCCAATGCGCAGATCGGGCGGGAACTGGGCATTACCTTTCGAACCGTCGAGAACCACCTGCGCTCCGTCTATTACAAGGTGGGCGTGCACAGCCGTACGCAGCTGGTTTCGCGCCTGTTGCGACTCCAATAAGAGGATGCTCATGAACGATGTACCGGCGGGAAAGCTGGCGGGCCGCGTTGCCCTGGTCACCGGCGGCGCCTCCGGCATCGGCCGCGCCACGTGCACGGCGCTTGCCGCCGAAGGAGCCAGCGTTTTCGTGGCCGACCGCAATCTCGACGGCGCGGCGCGCACGGCCGAAGCCTGCGGTCCGACGGCGGTCGCCCACGTCATGGACGTGTCCTGCGAAGCCGATTGGACATGCGCCATGGAGCATGTGCTGCATCGCTTCGGGCGGCTGGACATCCTGTGCAACGTCGCCGGCATCGGACGCGGCGGGTTCATCGACGAGATCCAGCTCGATGATTGGAACGCCATGCTGGCCGTGAATCTGACCGGCACCATGCTGGGCTGCAAACACGGCGTGCTCACCATGTCGCGCTCGGGCGGCCGCGGCGCCATCATCAACGTGTCCTCGGTGGGCGGGAGCGTGGGCATCGCGGATGTCGCCGGCTACTGCGCTTCCAAGGGCGGCGTCACCATCCTGACCAAGGCGGTGGCGCTGCGGTGCGCGCAGAAGGGTTATCCCATCCGCTGCGTTTCGGTGCATCCCACCTATGTCGATACCGAGATGCTCGATCCGGTTGCCGCCGCGCTCGGCGACCGCGCGGCGTTGCTGGCGGGCATGGCTAGCCTGGTGCCGATGGGACGCGTCTGCAAGCCCCAGGATGTGTCGCGGGTGATTGCGTTCCTGGCCTCGGACGATGCCGGCATGATCAGCGGTTCCGAGGTGTACGTGGACGGCGCGCAGCTGGCGGGACCGCCGTCGGCGCACTTCGATCACTGAAGGCAGGCGTCGACGGCAACGTCGGCGGCGGTATCATCTATCGCGCCATGCCGTTTTTTCCCCGGCTCGCCACCGCGCCGTTCTGTCCCTCCGAGGTCCGCGGCAGCGTGGACATCCCGGCGCGGGCCGGGTTGTGGAAGCGCGTGCGCCTGTTGGCGGGCCCTGGGCTGCTGGTGGCCGTGGGCTACATGGATCCGGGCAACTGGGCCACGGATATCGCGGCGGGTTCGCGTTACGGTTACGCGCTGCTGTGGGTGGTGCTGGCCTCCAGCCTCGCCGCCATGCTGCTGCAGACGCTGAGCGCGCGGCTGGGACTGGTAACCGGCATGGATCTGGCGCGCGCCTGCCGCGAGCGTTATCCGCCGGCCGTCAACACGGTGCTGTGGTTGTTCGCGGAGCTGGCCATCATCGCCACCGATATCGCCGAGGTGCTGGGCAGCGCCTTGGCGCTGCATCTGCTGTTCGGCGTATCGCTCCTGGTGGGCGTGACCATCACGGCCTTCGATCTGTTGCTGGTGGTCGGGCTGCAGGGGCGGGGCTTTCGGCAGGTCGAGGCCATCATCCTCGCCCTGGTGGTCACCATCAGCCTGTGCTTTGCGCTGCAACTCATGCTGGTCGGACCGAACTGGTCCGCGGTGTGGCAGGGGTTTGTGCCGCGCAATGTGCGGGCGCTGGATCCGCAGGCGTTGGTGCTCGCCGTGGGCATCGTCGGCGCGACGGTGATGCCGCACAACCTGTATCTGCATTCCTCCATCGTGCAGACGCGCCACGTGGCGCGCGATGAACGTTCGCGTCGCGATGCGATCCGGCTCTCCACCCTGGATACGGTGGGCGCGCTAACGCTGGCGCTGGTGGTGAACGCCGCCATCCTGGTGCTGGCCGCGTCCGCCTTCAACGCCAACGGACAGTACGCGGTGACCGAGATCCAGGATGCCTATCGGCTGCTCGGGCCCATCGCCGGCGCGGCGGCGCCGCTCCTGTTCGGCGTCGCGCTGCTGGCCTCGGGGCAAAGCTCCACCTTCACCGGCACCATCGCCGGCCAGATCCTGATGGAAGGCTTCCTCGATCTGAAATTTCCCTGCTGGATACGCCGGCTGATCACGCGTTTGCTGGCCGTGATACCGGCCTTCATCGGCATCGCCTGGCTGGGCGAGGGCGCGGTGGGCCGGCTGCTGGTGCTGACGCAGGTGCTGTTGAGCGTGCAGCTGCCGTTTGCTATCTGGCCGCTGATACGCTTCACCTCCGATCGCCGGCTGATGGGTCCGTTCGCCTCGACGCCGCTGATGCGCGCCGCCGCGTGGGCGGTGTTCGGTTTGATCACCACGGCGAATGTCTGGATGGTGCTGTCGGTGGGTTAGCGCCGAGCGGCGCGATCCGGGCGCGGCAAGGCCGCGTTTTCCCCGGCGCGCCGCCGCCTAAGAAACGCTGACCAGCCGCCGCAGGCGGGCCAGATCCGCGTGCCGCGAGCCGATGCCTTCGCGCGGGCTGGCCGTGCGCAAATCGCGCAGCAACTCCAGCGAACGGAGCAGGACGGGCAGGGGCGGGCCGCTGGCGGTGAGTCCTTGCATCTGGTGAGCCGCGAGCCGCTCCGACGGCGCTTCGATGAAGCGCTTGACCAGTTGATCGTGATGCTGGGCCGCGGTCTGGCCGAACGATTGGCATACCTCCAGATAAGCGCGCGCATTTTTCTGAAACCAGTCGGTCCGCGCATGCGCGGACGACAGGTCCAGCAGCTCATCCAGCAAGCTGCGGTGGGTCATGCAGTCGCGCAGCCGCGCCTGATCCTCGGGCAGCATGAACAGCATCTTGTCCACCAGCAGCTGCGCGTAGTAGGCATCGCTGGCGCGGCACAGGCCCAGCAGCAGGTCGAGCTCGTTGATGCCGGAAAAGTCGCCCGCGTTCGCGCCGCGATATTCCTGCCGGCCCACGCGGTAGGGTTTGTAGTAGGGCCGGACGCAGTAGAAGAACCGATCGGTGTCGAGTCTGTCGTACAAACGTTCGTTGTGCCGGATCACCAGCTGCAGGGAGTGCTGCGCGGTCTCGAACATGACGTCGGCCACGGGGCTCGACACGCCCAGGTAGACGATGGACTTCAGCGCATCCGCGGCGCGTTGCAGCAGCAGAATGCCACGGGTGTTCTCGTCGATGAACAGGAACTCGTCCGGGAGCGAGGTGAAGCTTTTGCGCACGCCGGCGACGGCGCGATTGTGCGTGGCCAGATGGCTGGTGGCGAAGCGTGGCGCCATGCCGATGGAGGCGCCCACGTGCAGGGCAAGGGCGGATGCGGCCGGGAAGGGCGAGCGCTCTTCCCGCGCGGGATTGGTGAGCTCGTGCCGGCGCAGCGCGCCCAGGTACAGCCCGACGTTGCCGAGCACGTTGAAGGCGCTGTCGAAGCCATCGCCGGTGTTGCCCTCGGCCAGCAGGGCGGTCACGAAAACCTGGCCCTCGTCGCGCAGCGCCGCCTTGATCGAATCGCCCACGCCGTCGCAGTCGGCCCGGTCGGCGCGCGCGAAGTACAAATTCTCCAGCTCGGTGTTCATCTGCACGAAGGAGCCGCGGATCCACTGATCGAATGCCGATGCGTTGTCCATGGGTATTACCTGCTGCGGGTCGGGCACCTGCCCAAGCGGCAATTATGTTGCCGCGCCGATGGCGGAACGATATTCTTATTTGTACTGATTAATGGCGCAGCAGCAGAACGAATGGCAACTAAAAGCCAGTCTATGAAGAACGATCGTCGAGAAGCAGTATGAGCGCGCACAGGTCGCGGCGCCGGGCTCCCAAGACGGCCTCGGGCAAGGGGTTCGACTCGCGCACCAACCTGCTCATTTTGAAAACCTTGGAGGAGGATGCGCGCACGACCCTGTCGGCGCTGGCGCAGCGCATCGGCATTTCCAAGACGCCCACCTGGGCGCGGGTCAAGGCTCTGCAGGATGGTGGCGCCATTACCGGCTACCACGCCGAGGTGTCTCCCGCCGCGGTGGGCCTGAATCTCAACGCGTTCATCCACGTGACCATCCGCTCCACCCAGCACGTGGAATTCGAGCGCGCCGTAGTGGGGCATCACGCCGTGCTCGAATGCCACACCACTGCCGGGGACTCGGACTACCTGCTGCACGTCCTGGTCCCCGACGTGGCCGCGCTGGACTCACTGCTTCGGCTGGAAATCTCGCGCATGCCTGGCGTCGAGCGCATCTCGACCACCGTGGCGCTGAAAACCATCAAATGGCGGGGTGGGGTGATGCGCTGCTTGAAGGTGACATAGTGTGACTTGCGTACAAGCCCTGCTTGCGTAAAGCACTGGACCGGCATATACGGTCGGGTGCCGGTA
>JAFEGC010000122.1 GCA_018240265.1 Pseudomonadota bacterium
ACCTTGCGTATCTGTTCTCGTCGGAGGCGGCGATGCACTCGCTGGCCGAAAACTACGTCGGCTTGCCGTTCTAGGCGGCACGGCGCCTGCGCCGAACGCGGCCCGCGCGTTACGGATTCCGCAGCATCTGCAATGCGTTGCCAGCCGCGCCGGCGGCGGCCGTGTCGTCGAACACGATCCGCGCCAGCGCTCCGGCGCCGTGCGCGTTGAGGTACACTGCGCCGCGCCCCGGGGCTGGGCGCGTGGCGGGAAGGGAGCTTCCCGATAACGGCAGGTGTGGTATGCAGGGTTTTCTCATCGTGTTTCTGGGCGGAGGCTTGGGATCGGCGGCGCGTCATGGCGTCAATGTGCTCTCGGCGCATTACGCCGGGTCGCGTTATCCGGTGGGTACGTTCATGATCAACGTGCTGGGCTCGTTGCTGATCGGTGTGATTGCAGAATGGTTTGCGCTGCGTTCCCATCTGTCGCCCAATCTGCGGCTGTTCCTCATCACCGGCATTCTGGGCGGCTTTACCACCTTCTCGTCGTTTTCACTGGAGATCGGACTGTTGCACGCTCGCGGCGAGACCGCGGCAGCCACCGGTTATGCCATTGCCTCGGTGGTGTGCGCGGTGGGCGCTTTGTTCGGCGGCATGTTTGCCGTGCGCCATCTGCTGGCTCCGTGACGACATATTTGAGCGTTTGTCCATATAATTATATTATTATATATCATGATGTTATAATAAATATATAATGTAAATAATCATAATAATGCGCGCCGCGCCGTTAGTGTCCGCGACGCACACGCCGATGAGGCCGCGGCACGTCTCGCAAGGAGCCTCGCGCGAAACTTCGACACGCGGCGCAATGCCTGTCAGAATCTGCGCCCGGCGGCCCACCCCCTTTGCGTTGTCACGCATGCGCGCGATCCGAAATCAAGGTTGCGCTTAGGAGCGGGTTTTGCCGGCGTTCGGCCGCATGCGGCCGCCCGACTGTCATCAACTTTATTTAATCAGCAACGGAAAACCCTGGACTATGCCTCGCACAACGCCCCTTTCCGATATCCGCAATATCGGCATCATCGCCCACGTCGACGCCGGCAAAACGACCACGACGGAGCGCATCCTGTACTACACGGGGCGCAAGCACACCATCATCGACATCCATGACACCAAGGACCTGAAGACCTCCACCACTACCGATTATCTGGAGCAGGAGCAAAAGCGCGGCATCACCATCCAGAGTGCGGCAGTGTCAGCCTTCTGGCGCAACAAGAAGATCAACCTCATCGACACCCCGGGGCACGTGGACTTCACCATCGAGGTGAACCGCTCCTTGCGTGTGCTGGACGGCGCGGTGGTGGTGTTCGATGGCGTGGCGGGCGTGGAGCCGCAGTCCGAGACCAACTGGCGTCTGGCCGACAACTACGGCGTGCCGCGTATCTGCTACGTCAACAAGATGGACCGGAGCGGCGCCAACTTCCTGCGCTGCGTGGACATGATCAAGAAGCGTCTGGGCGCCCGTCCGCTGCCCATTCAGCTGCCGATCGGCTCGGAGGACAACTTCAAGGGCATGATCGACCTGGTGGAGATGAAGGCGCTGGTATGGGACTCGGACGACAAGGATTCCGAGTGGCATGTCATGGAAGTCACGCCCGACCTCGCCGACAAGCTCAACATCACCGTGCCTTCGGACCGCGCCATCCTGGCCGACGTGCAGAAGTATCGCACCGAACTGGTGGATACCTGCCTGGAACAGGACGATGCCGCGATGGAGGCCTACTTGAACGATGGCACCGTGCCTTCGGCCGACACGCTGCGCAAGTGCCTGCGCAAGGGCACCATTCATTCGGCGTTCACGCCGGTACTGTGCGGCTCCTCGTACAAGAACAAGGGCGTTCAACAGGTACTGGATGCGGTGATAGACATTCTCCCCGCCCCGACGGATGTGGCGGCCATCAAGACCGTGGATGCCGACGGCCACCCCACTGGCGAGCGCAGGTGCTCGGACGATGAACCGTTCGCGGCCCTGGCGTTCAAGGTGATCAACGACGCCTACGGCGCGCTCACCTTCGTGCGCGTGTACTCCGGCGTGCTCACCAAGGGCGCCTCGGTGCAGAACAGCACGCGCGGCAAGCGCGAAAAAATCGGTCGCATGGTGGAAATGTTCGCCAAGGAAGCCAATCCCATCGAGGAGGCGCGTGCCGGCGACATCATCGCGCTGGTCTCGCTCGCCGAGACCGACACCGGCGATACGCTGTGCGATGCCGCCAATCCCGTGGTGCTGGAGCGCATGCGCTTCCCCGACCCCGTGATCAGCGTGTCGGTGGCCTCCAAGACCAAGGCCGAACAGGAGAAATTCAACAACGCGCTGGGCAAGATGGTGCGCGCCGACCCTTCCCTGCATCTGGAAACGGACCGCGAAACCGGACAGACCATCCTGCGCGGCATGGGCGAGCTGCACCTGGAGGTGACGCTGGATCGCATGCGCACCGAGTTCGGCGTCGAAGGCACCATGGGCCAGCCGCAGGTGGCCTACCGCGAGACCATCACCAAGAAGGTCTCGCATCAGTACGTCCATAAGAAGCAGACCGGCGGCGCCGGCCAGTTCGCGGAAGTGTGGATCGACTTCGAGCCGCTGCCACGCAGCACGGGCTTCGAGTTCGTGGACAGCACGGTGGGCGGCTCGGTGCCGCGCGAATACGTCCCGTCGGTCGAAAAGGGCCTGAAAATGCAGAAGGAAGACGGCGTTCTGGCCGGCTATCCCACCGTGGATTTCAAGGCCACGCTCACCGACGGTTCCTACCATGACGTGGACTCGAACGCGCTGACCTTCGAAATCGCGGCCAAGGCCTGTTTCCGCGAGGCGGTGCGCAAGGCGGGCCCCATTCTGCTCGAGCCCATCATGAAGGTGGAGACGGTGACGCCGGGCGACTACCTGGGCGATGTCATCGGCGACATCAATCGCCGGCGCGGCGCCATCCAGGACCAGCTGGAGCGCGGCACCAACATCGCCGTGGTGGCCAACGTGCCGCTGTCGGAGATGTTCGGTTACATCGGGCACCTGCGCGGCATGACCAGCGGCCGGGCCTCCTACACCATGGAGTTCTCGCATTACGACCCGGTGCCGAAGCAGATCGCCGACGCCGTGATCGCGGAGAAAGGCAAGAAGACCGCGCCGGCCGCCTGACACGGCGGCGCCCAGGGTGGCCATGAGCACTTACCTGCTGCAGTTGCTGGCCATGCTGCTGGTGATACTGGTGGCGGCGGAGGGCTTCACCAACGCGCTGGAGCATCTGGGCGCGCGTTTGAGGATATCCGAAGGCGTCACCGGCTCGCTGTTCGCCGCGGTGGGCACGGCGCTGCCGGAGACCATGGTGCCGGTGCTGGCCATTGTCGCGGGCTCGCACGATACCGCCCTCAACGAGGAGATCGGCGTCGGCTCCATCCTGGGCGCGCCGCTGATGCTCTCGACCCTGTCCACGGGCCTCATGGCCCTGGCCGTGCTCGGCCGGCGCGGGCTCGCCGGCCGGATCCAGCCCGAGCCCAAGGGGTTGAACCGCGATCTGCATTTCTTCATCGCCGCTTTCGTGCTCGCCGCCGCGGCCATGTTCGTGCCGCAGAGCCTGCGCGGCCCGCGCTACCTGCTCAGCATGACCCTCGTGGTCATCTACCTGCTGTACATCGTGCTGACCATGCGCGCCTCCAAGGGGCTGGTGGAGGACGGCCATGGCACGGTGGCGGAGAATCGCATGTTCGCCGCGCGCCTCGGGCTGCCGGTCAATCTCGTAACCATCCTCGCGCAGCTCGCGGCGGCGCTGGCGCTGCTGGTGTTCGGTGCCAAGGGCTTCATCAACGGCGTGCAGGGCGTGTCGCAGATGCTGCACGTCTCGGCGCTGCTCCTATCGCTCCTGATCATTCCCATCGCCACGGAGCTGCCGGAGAAGGTCAACAGTATCCTGTGGGTACGGCGCGGCAAGGATACGATGGCCTTCGGCAACATCACCGGCGCCATGGTGTTCCAAGGCACGCTCCTGCCGGCCATCGGCATTCTGCTCACGCCCTGGGAGCCGCGCATCGAGGTGCTGACGGGGGTGCTGGTGACCCTGGCGGCAGCCATCTGGGTACGGTTGCACGTGCGCCCGAACGGCGTGGCCGTGTGGGCTTTGCTGGTGAACGCGGCGCTGTACGTGACTTATCTCGTCATTACGCTGCGGCGCTGAGATTCGCCGTGCTCGTCAGTGTCGCAGCAGGTGCACCACGAAGGCGGCGGCCACGCCCAGCGCGCCCAGGGAGCTGATCAGCACCGCGCCCGCGGCGCAGTCCTTGACGATGCGGATGCGCGGATGAATTTCCGGGTGCAGGTGATCCACCAGGTGTTCCAGCGCGGTATTGATGAGTTCCGTGGCAATCACCAGCGCGCCGGTCAGGGCCAGCAATGCCCACCACAGGGGCTCGGGCCGCAATATCACCAGGGCGCCGACGGCTACACCCAAGGCGGCGATATGCACGCGCATGCTGTGCTCGGTACGAAGGCCGGCGAAAATACCGGCGGCGGCGCACCGCAGCCGTGACAGGAACGATTGATTCTTGAACTTATTCATGTCCAACCGCATCAGATCGGGCGCGCGCGGGCGATCCGTGCGGCCCGCGTATCCTAACGTTACGGAACATTGATGGCTAAATCCATTCGTTTGCTTTGGGCGGCGGCTTTGGCGCTGGGACTGGCGTTGCCGCGCACCGGCGCCGCGGAAGAGGTCGATTCCTCGACCCTGTGGAGCGATACCAAGGCCTATTTCACCGCGCCGCTCCATTGGGATGCGCATGACTGGATGATGGCGGGGGGAGCGTTGGCGGTGATCGGCGCTTCCCATGCCTTCGACGGCAAGGTCCGCACGCATTTCGCCATCGGCGATCGCGCCGTGCTCGATGGCAAGGACCCGCACAGCCTGCGCGATGCGGCGCCGGCGCTGGCCATCGTGGCGGGAACCTACGCCTATGCCTGGTGGATCGACGATGAGTCCGGCGCGGTGGAGTCTTTCAGCATGCTGGAAGCCGCCGGCTTGTCGGCGGTGAGCACCGAGGTCCTGAAATTCGCGGCCGGCCGCCGGCGTCCGAACGAGACCACGGACCTGAACGACTGGCGCCAGAGCGGCAGCTCGTTTCCCTCGTTGCACGCCAGCGCCGCCTTCGCCATCGGCACGGTGTTCGCCGAGTCCGGCGGGGACGAATATCGCTGGATTCGGCGCGTCATCGGCTACGGCATGGCAGGCGCCACCGCCTACGTGCGCATGAAGGATAATGTGCACTGGCTCTCCGATACCGTGACCGGCGCGGCCATCGGCATCGCCACCGCGCAGTTCGTGATGCATCGGCGCGAGGCCCGGCGCAGTGCGGGGCAGTGGAGCGTGGCGCCCGGTGCAACCGGCGGCGTGATGGTCAGCTACAACATTCCGCTGCGCTAGACGCCGGGCTACAGCTCTTCGCGCTAGGCGCCGGTCATAGCGGCCTCGCTCCAGGGGTTCGCTTACTACGCCTCTTGACGCTTGGTTGTTAATCCTGTTGCGCCCGGGACTCTCCCGGCAGGGCCGTCTTTACATCTTCTTTATGCCGCCGGCGCGTATCTGTGCGCCGGCCCGCATGCCCGCGGGCCTAGTCTATAGCCCTCCACATTCACGGGAGTGGGCGATGGACTGGGTGTTTCTTGCGGCGATGTTGTTGCTCGTGCTGCTGACGCTGGCGCTGGTGGCTGGTTGTGCGGCACTTCGGGGTGGGACATGAGCTGGGCGTACGGGATCAGCGGCATCCTGGCCGTGGGTCTGCTCGGCTACCTGTTGGTCGCGCTGTTGCGCGCGGAGCGCTTCTGATGCCGCCGCGTGATGCGCTGCTGCTGGCGGTGTTCCTGGCGGTGCTGCTGGCCCTCGCCATGCCGCTGGCGCGTTGGCTTGCGCGCATCGCCGATGCGCGTGAATTGGACGGCTTCGCCGGACGATTCGAGCGCACACTGTATCGGCTCTGCCGCATCGACACGGCCGACATGGGCTGGGCGGCGTACGCCACCGGTCTGATACTGTTCAATGCCCTGGGTGTGTTGGTGGTCTACGCCCTGCAGCGCTGGCAGGCCTGGCTGCCGCTGAATCCGCAGCACTTCGCGGCCGTGTCGCCGGACTCCGCCTTCAACACCGCGGTCAGTTTCGTCACCAACACGGATTGGCAGGGCTACGCGGGCGAGGCAAGCCTTGGCTACCTCATCCAGATGCTGGGCCTGACGGTGCAGAACTTCCTCTCCGCGGCGACGGGCCTTGCCGTGGCCTTCGCGCTCATCCGCGGCTTCGCGCGCCGCTCCGCGACCGGCATCGGCAATTGCTGGGTGGACCTGAGCCGCGGTTGCCTGTACGTGTTGCTGCCGCTGTCGGTGCTGCTCGCGCTGCTGTTCGTGGCACAGGGCTCGATACAGAATCTCAGCGCCTACCGGCAGGTGACCACGCTGGATACGCAGAGCTGGCAGCAGCCGAAGCTGGGCGCGGACGGAACGCCGCTCAAGGACGAGAAGGGCGAGCCGGTGCAGCAGTCCATGACCTCGCGATCGCAGACCCTCGCGATGGGCCCGGTGGCCTCGCAGGAGGCGATCAAGATGCTGGGCACCAACGGCGGCGGTTTCTTCAACGCCAACTCGGCGCATCCCTACGAGAACCCGACGCCGCTGACCAATTTCGCGCAGATGCTGGCCATTTTGCTCATCCCGGCCTCGCTGTGCTTCACCTTCGGGCGCATGGTGGGCGACACCCGGCAGGGAAGGGCGATATTCGCCAGCATGGCCGTGCTGTTCGTGTGCATGGCGGGCGTGGCGATATGGGCGGAACACGCGCAGCATCCGGCGCTGCAGGTGTTGGGCGTGGATCAGGCCGCCGGCGCCTGGCAGGGCGGCGGGAATCTGGAAGGCAAGGAAACACGCTTTGGCATTGCAGGTTCCGCGCTGTTCGCCGCCGTGACCACGGCGGCCTCCTGCGGCGCGGTGAACGCCATGCACGATTCGTTCATGCCGCTCGGCGGGCTGGTGCCGATGTGGCTGATGCAGCTCGGCGAGGTGGTGTTCGGCGGCGTTGGCGCGGGTCTGTACGGCATGCTGATCTTCGCCATCATGGCGGTGTTCGTCGCGGGCCTGATGATCGGCCGCACGCCCGAATACCTTGGCAAGAAAATCGAGGCCTTCGAAATGAAAATGACCTCGATCGTCATTCTGCTGACCCCGTTCCTGGTCTTGGTGGGCACGGCGATCGCGGTGATGACCGAGGGCGGCCGGGCGGGCATCGCCAACCCGGGCGCGCATGGCTTCTCGGAAATCCTGTACGCCCTGTCCTCCGCCGCCAACAACAACGGCAGCGCTTTCGCCGGATTGTCGGCTAACACGCCCTTCTACAACACGCTGCTGGCGGTGGCGATGTGGTTCGGACGGTTCGCGTTCATCGTGCCGGTGCTAGCCATCGCCGGGTCACTGGCCGCGAAGAAACGGCTGGAAGTCACCGCCGGCACCTTGCCCACTCATGGCGCGCTGTTCGTGGCGCTGCTGGTCGGTACGGTGGTGCTGGTGGGTGCGCTGACCTACGTGCCGGCACTCGCCCTGGGTCCGATGGTCGAGCATCTGCAGTTATTCGCCGGCAGAGGTTGAGTTCATGCGCAAAAGCTTAAGTTTCCTGGACCCGACACTGGCGCGCGCCGCCGTGATCGACTCGTTCCGCAAGCTCTCACCGGCGCATCAGCTGCGCAACCCGGTGATGTTCGTGGTGTACGTCGGAAGTCTGCTGACGACGCTCCTGTTTGCGCAGGCCTTGCACGGCGCGGGCGAGGCGCCGGCGGGTTTTATTCTCGCGGTGGCGCTGTGGCTGTGGTTCACGGTGCTGTTCGCGAATTTCGCCGAGAGCCTGGCCGAGGGGCGCAGCAAGTCGCAGGCCGCCTCGCTCCGCGGCCTGCAAAAAACCGTCGATGCGAAGAAGCTGCGCGAGCCGCGCCATGGCTCGGACTGGACCAGCGTGGCGGGCG
>JAFEGC010000123.1 GCA_018240265.1 Pseudomonadota bacterium
GCCTTCTCCCCCGCCGCTAACTCCGCGGATTTGAAGCGCACCCCGCACGAATGATCGGGGCAGTACCCGCCGGGATTCTTCGCCAGATACTGCTGGTGATAGTCTTCCGCGTAATAGAACTCCGGCGCCGCCAGAACTTCCGTAGTGATCGCGCCCCGCCCCGCCTGCCGCAGATTCGCGGCGTAGATATCGCGTGAAGCCAGCGCCTCGCGCATCTGCTGCTCGCCATAGGTGTAGATGCCGGAGCGGTACTGCGTGCCGCGATCGTTGCCCTGGCGCATACCCTGCGTGGGATCGTGCATCTCCCAGAACGTGCGCAGCAGATCGGTGTACTCGATCTGCGCCGGGTCGAACACCACGCGCACGACTTCGGCGTGCCCGGTGAGGCCGCTGCACACTTCTTCGTACGTGGGGTTGGGCGTGAAGCCCGCGGCGTAGCCCGCCGCCGTGGAATACACGCCACGCAACTGCCAGAACTTGCGTTCCACGCCCCAGAAACAGCCGGCACCGAACTGCGCGAGCTGCATAGCTTGCGGGAACGGCGGAACGATGCGATGTCCGGAGACGAAATGCTGTGTGGGAACCGGCATCGGCGTGCTGCGTCCCGGCAGGGTTTGTTCCCGCGCGGGAAGCTGCGACATGTTCGCGCTCGGAGCCATGGCTACAGTGTGTAGCCACCCCGGGGCACTTTCAAGCCATCAATTGCTGGCGGTGGCCGGCGGTGCGCCCGTCTCGGCGGGCGGAACGACGGGCAGCTTGTAGGGGTCGACCTTCTTCGCTTCCTCTTCCTGGCGGCGCTGCAGGTCCTGTTGCTGGCGCAGCCGTTCGCGGCTGCGCTGGAAGGTGGCCTCACGCTGCGCCAGCTCGACTTTTTCGCGCTCCGCAGCAATGCGCTCCACCGCAATGCGCGCGTTCTTGCATTCGGTCACCGGGCGTTGCGCGCCGAGCGCACCGTTGCACTTCATCAGCACACCATCCAGCATGACCGGATCCTCCACCAGCTGATCCACGGTCAGCGGCGGCAATGGCGGATCTTCACATCCGGCGAGCAGCGCTGCGGCGGCACAGCACAGGGAAACGGCGAGAAGCGAGGTTTTATGACCGTTCATGGGGGTTTTTCCGTGGGGAAGATGTTATCCAAAATCAACGTTGACGCAGCCCCGTGCAGTGTGATGCGGCTCACGTCTTGCGCATCTGCCCGACCTCTCGTCGGACCGGCGGTAGCCGTGGACCGACCGCCGGTCCTGACCAAATCGGTTTGACCGATGCCGGAGGGCTGTGTACCGTCTCAACCCCGATGCCCAAAGCCAACGTACAACCCGACCCGTCCGCCGTGGATTTCGAGGCGGCCATGTCCGAACTCGAAACCTTGGTGGAACGTCTGGAGACCGGTGAGTTGCCCCTGGAGGAGTCACTCAAGGCATTCGAGCGCGGCCTCGCCCTTACCCGCCGCTGCCAGTCCGCGCTCAAGGATGCCGAGCAGAAAGTCGAGGTACTGCTGAAAAAAAACGGTCAGCCCGACGTCGAAGCATTCAAGCCAACCGCGGACGATTAGTGCTGTCGGTCGCTCAGCGCGCACAGCAACTGCAGGACCGCATCGAATCGGTGCTCGCAGCTGCGTTGCCCTCGCAGGATCGCATGCCCGAGCGACTGCATGCCGCGCAGCGCTATTCTGTGCTCGGCGGCGGCAAGCGGCTCCGGCCGCTGCTGGTGTACGCCACCGGCGAATGCCTGGCAGTGCCGCTGGCCAACCTGGATGCGCCTGCCGCGGCCGTGGAGCTGATCCACGCCTATTCGCTGGTGCACGACGATCTGCCGGCCATGGACGATGACGACCTGCGCCGCGGCCGGCCCACCACGCACCGCGCCTTCGACGAAGCCACCGCCATCCTCGCCGGCGATGCGCTGCAGGTGCTGGC
Source organism: Pseudomonadota bacterium (assembly GCA_018240265.1). GTDB lineage: Bacteria > Pseudomonadota > Gammaproteobacteria > Steroidobacterales > Steroidobacteraceae > TMP-86. The sequence continues at coordinate 1,920 of JAFEGC010000123.1, forward strand.
CTTCGAACTGTTGGCCGCGGATTCGCCGCAGGCGGCGGCGCCCGCCGCGCGGCTGAAAATGATCCAGATCCTGACCGAGGCCAGCGGCACCTCGGGCATGGCCGGCGGCCAGGCGCTGGATCTCGCCGCTGTCGGCCGCACGCTCACGCTTGCCGAGCTTGAGACCATGCATCGGCTCAAGACCGGCGCGCTGATCCGCGCCAGCGTGCTGCTGCCGGCGACCTGCGCGCCGCAATTGTCGGGAGCGATACTGGAAAACCTGGACGGCTACGCCCGCGACGTGGGGCTTGCGTTCCAGATCCAGGACGACATCCTCGATGTCGAGGGGGAAGTTACGCGCCTGGGCAAGCAGACCGGCGCGGACGCGGCGCGCGCCAAGCCCACCTATCCCAGCCTCATCGGGCTGGAGCAGGCCAAGGTGCTGGCCCGGGAGCTCAAGGATCGGGCCCTGAATCGCCTGGCAGCTCTGCCGGGCGACACCGGATTTCTGGCCTGGCTCGCCTCCTATGTGGTGGACCGGCAGGTTTAGCAGGCAGCCGGCCGGCAGTCCCGGTTAGAATCGCGGTTCATGAGCCAGCCGGATGCGAGTTTCCCGTTACTGTCGAGCATCGACTCGCCGGCCGATCTGCGCAAACTCTCCCGGCCCCAGCTCCAGACCCTGAACGATGAGCTGCGCCGCTACCTCATCACCACCGTGAGCCAAATGGGTGGGCATTTCGCCGCCGGCCTCGGCACGGTGGAACTGACCGTGGCGCTGCACTACGTGTTCAACACCCCCGAGGACCGGCTGGTATGGGACGTGGGCCACCAAGCCTACCCGCACAAGGTGCTGACGGGCCGCCGCGACCAGTTGCGCACCATCAAGCAAACCGGGGGGTTGGCGCCCTTTCCCACCCGCGATGAAAGCCCGTACGACACCTTCGGCGTCGGACACTCCAGCACCTCCATCAGCGCCGCGCTGGGCATGTCCATCGCGGCGGCGGCCAAGGGCGATCCACGGCGCGTCATTGCCGTCATCGGCGACGGCGCGATGACCGCTGGCATGGCCTTCGAGGCTCTGAATCACGCCGGGAGCCTGGACGCCGACCTGCTGGTCATTCTCAACGACAACGACATGTCGATTTCCGAGAACGTCGGCGCCATGTCGAATTACTTCGCCAAGGTGCTCTCCGGCAAGCTGTATGCCTCCTTGCGCGAGGGCGGCAAAAAGGTGCTGCGGCAGATGCCCACGGTGTGGGAGCTGGCGCGGCGCTCCGAATCACACATGAAGGGCATGGTGCTGCCCGGCACGATTTTCGAGGAAATGGGGCTCAATTACATTGGCCCCATCGACGGCCACGATCTGAATGCGTTGGTACGCACGCTGGAGAATATGCGTGGCCTGAAAGGTCCGCAGTTCCTGCACGTGGTGACCCGCAAGGGCAAGGGTTTCGCGGCCGCCGAGGCCGACCCCATCAAGTGGCATGGCCCGGGCCCGTTCGATGCGGCCAGCGCCACGATATTCAAGGAAAAATCCACGGGTCCATCGTACTCGCAAATTTTCGGCCAATGGTTGTGCGACATGGCGGCGCGCGATGCGCGCATCGTCGGCATCACCCCGGCAATGCGCGAAGGCTCCGGGATGGTGGAATTCGAAAAGCGCTTTCCCGATCGCTACTTCGACGTGGCGATTGCCGAGCAGCACGCGGTGACCTTCGCCGCGGGGCTTGCCTGCGAGGGTGCGCGTCCGGTGGTGGCCATCTACTCCACCTTCCTGCAGCGCGCCTACGATCAGCTCATCCACGATGTCGCGCTGCAGAACCTGCCGGTGCTGTTCGCCATCGATCGCGCCGGCCTGGTGGGCGGCGATGGCGCCACGCATCAGGGAAGCTTCGACTTCAGCTTCATGCGCTGCATTCCCAATCTAATCATCATGGCACCGAGCGATGAGAACGAATGCCGACAGATGCTCTACACCGGTACCACACTCCCCAGCCCGTCGGCGGTGCGCTACCCGCGCGGCGGCGGCCCCGGCGTGCCGGTGCAGGAGGAGATGACGGCGCTGCCGTTGGGCAAGGCACAAGTGCGGCGCGAGGGCCGCTCGGGCCTGGCGCTGCTGGCCTTCGGCAGCATGCTGGCGGTGGCTGAGCAGCTCGGTGAGCTGTTCGATGCCACCGTGGTGAACATGCGATATGTCAAGCCCCTGGACGAGGACTTGATTCAGCGCGTGGCTCGCAGGGCCGAGGGCATCGTGACCCTGGAGGAAAACGTGGTAGCCGGCGGCGCGGGGAGCGGTGTGGCCCAGGTGCTGAGCCAGACCGGCTTCTGTATTCCGCTGCTGCACATCGGCATTCCCGACCGCTTCATCGCGCATGGCTCACGGGAAGACTGCCTGGCGGATGCGGGACTGGACCTGGCCTCGGTGCGCGCGCAGGTGGCTGCCTGGTGGCGGCCGAGCCGGCGCCGGGCGGCCAAGGCCACCTGAGGGCGTATCGCGGCCGCGCGCGCCGCGATACGGCATCGGCCTGAAATACCTTAAGCTTATGCATGGCAATTCACAGGCGCGACCCCACCTGCGCCGCTGATCCCCGGATTGAGGAAGCATGAGCGTCGATGCCCCTTCGATGAAGAAAAAACCCCTTGGCCCCTGCATTGAAGACGTTCAGGGGCGGACCGACTTGCGCCAGATTCCCATCAACAAGGTGGGCATCAAGGACATCTACCATCCGGTGCGGGTGCGCGACCGCTCCGGCGGCGAGCAGCACACCGTCGCCAACTTCAACATGTACGTGGATCTGCCGCATGACTTCAAGGGCACGCACATGTCGCGCTTCGTGGAAATCCTGCATCGCGGCGAGCGCGAGATCTCGGTGGATTCCTTCGGCCAGATGCTGGCCGACATGACCCACCACCTGGACGCCACCGCCGGGCACATCGAAATGTCCTTCCCCTACTTCGTCATGAAGCGCGCGCCGGTCTCCGGCGTCGAGAGTCTGATGGACTACAAGGTCTCGATGCACGGCGAACACCGCAACGGTCGCACCAACGTTTGGCTGAAGGTGGTGGTCGCTGCCACCAGCCTGTGCCCCTGCTCCAAGGACATTTCCGAGTACGGCGCGCACAATCAGCGCTCGCACATCACCGTCAACGCGCGCATCGGCGAGCACATGTGGCTGGAGGAGCTGATCGACATCGCCGAGGGGCAGGCCTCCTGCGAGGTGTACGGCATTCTCAAGCGCTCGGACGAGAAGTTCGTCACCGAGCGCGCCTACGACAACCCGAAATTCGTCGAGGACATCGTGCGCGACGTGGCGGTAGTGCTAAACCAGGAGCCGCGGGTGCGCGCCTACACGGTGGAGTGCGAGAACTTCGAGTCCATCCACAACCACTCGGCCTACGCGCTCATCGAGCACGACAAGGACGAGGATGCGGGTTGAGGATCGGCGCGGGCGTAAAGATCAGGCGGTAGGCGCCTCGGCCCGCTGCAGCCGGCCGATCATGTTGCGCAGGAACACCTGATTGAAGCGTAGCTGGCACTCCGCCGAGACCTGCTCCAGCAGCGTCGAACTTACTTTCATCACCGTCACGGCGCCTGCGGCGCGGATGGTGGCGGTGCGCTTGGCGCCGCGCACGTAGGAGGTCTCGCCGAAGCAGTCGCCCGCGTCCAGCTGGCCCAGCGCGCGCCCGTTGCGCTCCACCGCTACGTTGCCGTGGACGATGATGTAGAAGCGATCGTCCATCTCGCCTTCCTTGACGATCTCCTCCTTGTCGGCGTAGTCCTGCCAGCTGCTGGCCCGCAGCACTTCCCAGATTTCCTCGTGCGAGAAATCATGGAAAAATTTCAGCTTGCGCAGCAGGCTGAACTGCTCCTGCTGGTCGATGCGCTTGTACTGGGCGCGCAGCTTCTGGTGCACGCGGGTAAGCTCGGCGGCGAAATCCAGCCCGGTCTTGTAGCGTTTGGCCGGCTCCTTCTGCAGCGCCATGGCGGTGACGTTTTCCAGCTCCTCGGGGATCTCCGGCCGCAGCGTGTGGATCGGAGGGGGCGTGGCGAACACGATCTGATGCAGGAGCTTCTGCAGATTGCCGGCGCGGAACGGCCGGGTGCCGGTGAGCAACTCGTACATCACCGCGCCCAGCGAATACAGGTCGGAGCGATTGGTCAGTTCGACCGACTGCACCTGCTCCGGCGACATGTACGAAGGGCTGCCGGCAATGCCTTCGATACGCGAGATCTCCGAGTCCGCCACCAGCGCGATGCCGAAGTCGATGATGCGCACGTCGCTGTCCAGCGTGAGCATGATGTTGCTGGGCTTGATGTCGCGGTGGATCACGCCGCGCGAATGCGCGTAGTGCAGCGCGCGCGCCGCCTTGTAGATGATTTCCACCACATCGTCCACGCGCAACAGGTTGTCCGGGCGGCAGTACGCCGACAGGGTGCGCGCGCCGTGCACGTGCTCGGTGACGATGTAACAGCGGCCGTTCTCCTCGCCCGCATCGTAGATGGGCAGGATATTGGGGTGCTGCAGCATGCCCACCATGTGCGCTTCGGACAGGAACATCTTGCGCGCGATGCGCCGGCGATCCTCATCGCCGCTGGCATCGAGGTTGTACACCTTGATGGCCACGTCGCGCCCGTAATACGGATCGTGCGACAGGTACACCGTGCCGGTGCTGCCGCGGCCCACCTCGTTGATGATCACGTATTTGCCGATCTTCTCCGGCATGGGCTGCGGGCGCGCCGCGCCGGGCTTCGGGGTGTTCAGGGATCGCAGATTGCTCACGGTGGTCGGCCGGTGCCCAGGTTGCGGAAGTGGTACCGGGCAGCATACTTAACCGAGCCCGGATCAGACTGTGATGGAGGTCCGCCGCTTTAGCGAAAATGATCGTGGCCACCCGGCTGAACCGGCATCGGCGCGCCATCCATCGACCACGTCACACCGGCGCCCGGACACAACTCCCCGATCGGGGTGAGGGGCAGCCCGCATGCACCGGCCAAGTCCTGCAAGGCCGGCAGACGCGCCGGCGAGACGGCCAGCAGCAGCTCGTAATCATCGCCGCCCGACAGCGCCCAGTGCCGCGCCCGATCGGCCGGCGCCAGCACCCGCAGCGCCGCCGACAACGGCAGCCGCGCCACCTCCACCTGCGCCGCCAAGCCGCTGGCCGCCGCCAGTTTGGGCAGATCGCCCGCGATGCCATCGGAGATATCCATGGCCGCCGAAGCGATGCCGCGCGCCCGGCGGCCGAACGCCACTCGCGGCTCGGGGTACTCGAAGCGGCGCCGCAGCTCGGCGCGCGCGGCTGCGATGGCGTCCGCGGCAGCAATCGAAGCCGCTGCACTTGGACTTAGCGCGTTGAACGTCGCCAAGCTTAGTTCATCCGCGCCGCGCGCGACTTCCAAGCCCGCCGCGGCATCGCCCAGTGTGCCGGTGACCACCAGCACATCGCCAGGCCGGCCGCCGCCGCGGCGCAGGGCCGTGCCGCGCTCCACCCAGCCCGACAATTGCACGCTCACCGTCAGCGGCCCGCGCGTGGTATCTCCTCCGACGAGTTCCACGCCATGCCGCGCGGCCAGCTCGAACCAGCCGGCCATGAAGCCCTCCAGCCAACGCTCCTCGGCCTGTGGCAGCGTCAGGCCCATCAGTGCCCAGGCGGGGCTGGCGCCCATGGCGGCGATATCGCTCAAGTTAACCGCGAGCGCGCGATAGCCGATGCTGTGCGCGGATGCATCGTCGAGGAAGTGGTGGCCGGCGACGATGATATCCAGAGCCGCCACCAGCTCTGTTCCGGGCGGCAGTTCCAGCAACGCCGCGTCATCACCGATGCCCAGCGTCACGCCCGCGCCCGCCCTCGACGGCTGCCGGAAGAACCGCTCGATCAAATCGAATTCACCCAGCGCCATGTGCGAGCCCGGCGCCGCGGCTCAGGCCGCCGGGCCGTATTCGGCGGCACGGAACTCCCGCGCCGCGCGATCCAGCACCGCGTTCACGTACTTGTGGCCGTCGGTGCCGCCGAACCGCTTGGCGAGCTGCACCGCCTCGGCCAGCGCCACGCGATAGGGCAGCTCCGGGTGCGCCAGCAGCTCGTGCAATCCC
>JAFEGC010000124.1 GCA_018240265.1 Pseudomonadota bacterium
TGGCCGCCACCGCGATGCCGGATAGATGGCCGCCGCCGCCAAGCGGGCAGATGATGGCGTCCAGCTCCGGCACCTGTCGCAGAAACTCCAACCCCGTCGTGCCCTGCCCCGCCATCACCCGCACATCGTTGTACGGGTGGACCAGGCTCGCGCCGGTACGCGCCTGCAGTTCGGCCGCGGCCGCTTCGCGCGCGGCTTGCGCAGGCTCGCAGAACACGATGCTTCCGCCATAGCGTCGCACTCCCCGCTGCTTGGCCTGCGGCGCGGTGCGCGGCATGACGATGTGCGCCTCGATCCCGCGCAGCGAAGCCGCGCGCGCCAACGCCGCGGCGTGATTACCCGAGGAATGCGTGACCACGCCGCACGCCGCCTGCTGCGGATCGAGCAGCAGCACCGCATTGCTCGCGCCGCGCGCCTTGAATGCGCCGGTCTTCTGCAGATTCTCGCACTTGAAGAACAATCGCGCGCCGTACGCTGCATCCAGCGTCGCGCTGGTGAACACCGGCGTTTCGTGGATGTAATCGCGGATGCGCCGCTGCGCGGCGCGGATATCGGCGAGCGTGAGCTCCTCGGCGGCCATCGCGGCTACTGCGGATCGAAGCCCAGCATGCCGGCCAGTTGCCGGTAGGCGAACGGATCGGTGACCGCCACGAACAGCAACCCGGTGATCGCGCCGGCGATGTGCGCATCGTGATTCACGCGGCCGGCAGTGGCGTGGCGTGAGGACCAGTAGCTGTAGACCAGGTAACCCACCGCGAACAGCGGCGCCGGAATGGGGATCGGGATGGGAAGGATGAACAGGCTCTGATGCGGAAAGTACACGATGGCCGCGAACAGCACCGCCAGAATCGCGCCCGAGGCGCCGAGCGTGGCGTAGTCCGGATTGTTGCGCTGCTTGTAAGTGGTGCCGATGTTGGCGCAGATCAGGCCCGCGAAATACAGCATCAGGAACCGCGCCGTGCCGATGTAGCGCTCGATGGAGAATGCGAAAAAGTAAAACGTCAGCAGGTTGAAGACAAGATGCGCAAAATCCGCGTGCACGAAACCGCTGGTGACCAGCCGCTCGTACTGCCCCTTGCGCTGCACCCAGTAGGGCCGCAGGATCAGCCGCTGGATGATGGCCGGGGAACCGAACAGACCCGCAAGGCTCACGCCCGCGGTGACCAGGAAAATGATGGCGGCGCCGCTCATTGCCTCATCATAGCGTCCTTGCGTGCCCCTTGGCTGGGTTCCTGCTAGGATGAAGCCTGCTTCTCCCCATGGGTAGAACGTGTTCCGCCACTGGCATCGCCTTCGAATGGCCCTGCTGCTCGCTCTCGCGCTGAACCTGGCGCAGGTTGGGGCCATGGCGCATGCCTATTCCCACGCCACGACGCCGCGCGGCCCCGACCGCATCGCCGTGCACGCTTCGCTCTGCGGCGAGTGCATGGTGTTCGGCGTGGTGCTGCTGCCGGGCGTTGCGGCCAGCGCCGGCTGTGCGCCGGCGCTACCGGCAAGCTTTTCACTCGCGTCCGAGGACGGTGGCACGCTCGCCGCCCTGGGTCCGCGGCATCATTTCGAGGCCCAGGGACCACCCGCGTCCTGACCTGCAGTGAACGTCCGCGCCGCCCCGCACGCATCGATGCGGGGTTCCTAGATGACGGAGCGAATTCATGAGATCGAACCTACGCATGGCGGCGACTGCCGCCGTCGCCCTGTTGATGCAGTTGGCCCTGTCGCCGGCGGCACGGGCCGATGAGCTGTCCGACTTGAAAGCCGACCTGGCCGCGCTCAAGGCGGCCTACGAACAGAAAATCGCCGCGCTGGAAGCACGCATCGCGCAACTGGAAACGAAGTCATCCGCAGCCGAATCGTTGGCTGCAGAGGCACCGCCGCCGCCCGCCCCACCGCCGTCTTCGGGCGGTGGACAGACGGCCTTCAATCCATCGGTGTCGGTGATCCTCGCGGGCAACTACGCCAACTTGTCGCAGGACCCGGCCAGTTATCGGATAGCGGGATTCATGACCGGCGGTGCAATCGGGCCGGGCGAACGCAGTTTCAATCTCGACGAATCGGAACTGACGTTCAATGCCAATGTCGATCCGTACTTCATGGCCAACCTCACCGCCGCCATCGAAGCCGACGACTCCATTCATGCCGAAGAGGCCTACTTCAAGACGCTGGCGCTGCCGCACGGGCTGCTGCTCAAGGCCGGACGCTTCTTCTCCGGCATCGGCTACCTCAACGAAGTGCACTCGCATGCCTGGGACTTCATCGATCAACCGCTGGTGTACCAGGCCTTTCTCGGCAGCCAGTACGCCACCGACGGCGCGCAGGTGAAGTGGCTGGCGCCCACCGACGTGCTGCTGGAATTCGGCGCCGAGACCGGCAACGGCCGGCAGTTTCCCGGCACCGGCCGGCACGGCAACGGCATGAACTCCACCGCCTTGTTCGCGCACGCGGGGAACGACATCGGTGATTCCGCCAGCTGGCGCGCGGGACTTTCCTGGCTCGACCAGCATGCGCAGGAGCGGAGCTTCGAGACCACCGATGCCACCGGCACCGCCGTGCTGGATGCCTTCACCGGCCGCTCGCGCCTGTGGGGCGCGGACTTCACCTTCAAATGGGCGCCGCACGGCAACTCCGTCCAGCGGCAGTTCAAATTCCAGGCAGAGTACATGCAGCGGCGCGAGGCCGGAAACCTTGCCTTCGATACCCTGGGCACGAATGTCATTGGCGATTACCACAGCACGCAGTCCGGCTGGTATGCGCAAACCGTCTATCAATTCCGGCCGCGCTGGCGCGCAGGTCTGCGCTATGACTCCTTGCACAGTGGCGATCCGGCCATTGGCCTGGTGAGCAGTGGCCTGCTACCGATGACCGACTTCGCGGACATCGCCCGCGCACACCCCGAACGCCTCAGTGTCATGCTGGATTTCAGTCCCAGCGAATTCTCGCGCCTGCGCCTGCAGTATGCTTATGACGAGGCGCGGCGCGAAGCGATCGATCACCAGCTTTTCCTGCAATATCTGTTCAGCATCGGCGCGCATGGCGCGCATAAATATTAACGAGGCCCGTCGATGAAACACGTTCTGTCCGCGCTGTTCTGCTGGCTGCTGCTGAGCGTATTCGCGCCGGCGCATGCGGCTCTGAAAATCCTGGCTACCACACCCGAGTGGGCCGCGCTATCGCGCGAACTGGGCGGTGACAAGGTGGATGTGTACGCCGCCACCAACGCCTTCCAGGACGCGCACCGCGTCGAGGCCAAGCCCAGCCTGGTCGCACGCGCGCGCAACGCCGACCTCGTGGTCGCAGCGGGCGCGCAGCTGGAGATCGGCTGGCTGCCGGTGCTGCTGCAGGAATCCGGCAACGCACACATCCAGCCCGGCGGTCCCGGCTACTTCGAGGCCGACTCCTTTCTGCGCCTGCTGGAAGTGCCGACCAGCGTGGATCGTGCGCTGGGGGATATCCACCCGCTGGGCAATCCGCATGCGCACCTGGACCCGCGCAACATTGCGCTGGTGGCGAAAGCCTTGAGCGCGCGCCTGGCGCAGGTGGATGCCGGCAACGCCGCGTACTACGCCGCGCGCGGCACCGATTTCCAGACGCGTTGGCAGGCCGCCATCGCACGCTGGGAAACCCAGGGCGCGCCGCTCAAGGGCGTGCCCGTGGTGGTCATCCACCGCGACCAGGTTTACCTGTGTCACTGGCTGGGTCTCATCGAGCTGGCCGCCATCGAGCCCAAGCCCGGCGTGCCGCCCACCGCGGGCTACCTGGCGCAGCTGGTAACCAAGTTGAGCGCCTCGCCGCCGAAGATGATCCTGCGCAATGCCTACAACGACTCCAAGGCGGTGGACTGGCTGTCCGAGCACATACACGCGCCGGTCATCCTGCTGCCCTACACCGTGGGCGGTACGCCGCAGGCCAAGGATCTGTTCGGGCTGTTCGACGACACCCTGAACCGTCTGCTGGCGGCGGCCAAATGAACGCCCTGCTCGAGAATGCGAACATCCTGTGGCCGGCGATGATCGCAGGACTCCTGGTATCGCTGTCGCATGTACCAATGGGCCAGCAGGTGCTGGCGCGTGGCATCGTGTTCATCGATCTTGCCATCGCGCAGGTGGCGGGACTGGGCGTCATCGTGGCCCATATCGCGCACTTGGACAGCCTGGGATGGGGTACGCAGATCGCGGCGGTGGCCGCGGCGCTCCTGGGCGCGTTGCTGCTGACCTTCACCGAGCACAAGCGCGCCGAAGCGCAGGAGGCCATCATCGGTGTGCTGTTCGTACTGGCTTCCACCGCGCAGATTCTGCTGCTCGCCAACGATCCGCATGGCGGCGAGGATCTGAAGGACCTGCTGGCCGGGCAGATCCTGTGGGTGTCGTCGCAACAGCTGTGGCGCGCCGCCCTGCTCACAGGTATTTTTCTGGCACTCTGGTTCAGCGTACGCGAGCGCATCGGCCGCGCGGGTTTCTACGTGATGTTCGCCGTCATGGTGACCCTGTCGGTGCAGATGGTGGGCGTGTACCTGGTGTTCACCAGCCTGATCGTGCCGGCGCTGGCCACCTACCGCATGGCGCCGCGCCGGCAGCTGCCCGCGGGCCTCGCACTTGCGATCGTAAGCTACGCGGTGGGCCTGGCGTTATCCAGTGTGCTCGACCTGCCCTCCAGCGCGGTGGTGGTGTGGGCGATGGCGGTGCTCGGATTGATCGTGCACCTTAGCGCCGGCGCAGCCACGCAGCCAGCATGATGCACACCAGCAGCAGCGCCGCGGCGCTCACCGCCAGCGACAGACGGATGCCGACGATCGCGCCGACCACACCGGTGGAGATGCCGCTGAAAAAGCGCATGCCCAGCGCCGCCATGGTGAACACGCCGATCACCCGGCCGCGCATGTCGCCGGGCGCGTTCAACTGCACCAGCGTCTGCGCCATGGCGTTGAAGGCGAGTTCCACAAAACCCGCCACGAACAACACCACCACCGACACCCAGTACCAAGAGGACAAGGCGAATGCGCCGAGCAGCGTTGCCCAGGCCATCGCCAGCACGAAGGCGGTGCGCGGCTTGGGCGGCAGCAGACCGCGGGTTTCGAGCATGACGCCGGCCGCAAGACCCCCGGCTGCATCCGCGGCCAGCAACAGACTGTAGAGAAAATCCGCGCGGGCCTGCCCCAGGAGCGTGGCGAAGCCCGGCATCTGCGCCTGATAGGCATTGCCGATGAAGAACGAAGCGGCGCCGGCCAGCAGGGTCATGGACAACAACACCGGACGCGCCGCCACCGTGCGCATGCCGATCAAAATGTCGCGCAAGCCACGCACGGCGCGCGGCGGCGCGTGGCGCGGACCGCGGTAGGGAATACGCACCACCCAGATCAGCATGGGCAGGTAGATCAGCGCATTGATCCAGATGCCCCAGGTGGATCCGAACGCCAGCAGCAGACCCGCGCCCAGCGCCGGACCTAAGAGAAAGCCGATGTAGCGGCTGGTGGCGTTCAGGCGCACCGCACTGGGCAACTGTTCGTGGTCCACCAGTTCGTGGATCAGCACCTGTGCCGCCGGCAGCCAGAACACACCGGCCGAACCATGCACGATCAGCAGCACCACGGCCTTCCACACCGCCACCGTGTCCGTGGCGAAAATCACGCCCCAGCCCACCGACACGCTGAGCAGCAGACCCATGCCGAGCTGGATCAGACGCCGCACGTCCATGCGGTCGGCGAGCGCGCCCGACCAGGCCGCGAACAGCAAATGCGGTGCCCAGTGCGAGATCACCGCGAAACCGCCCAGCGCCGGCGAGTGGAACTTCTGGAACATCACCCAGTAGCTGATCACGTGCTCGACGCTGTCGGCCATGATGGCCGCGGTGGCGAACAGGAAGTACCAGCGAAAGCGCGGGTTGACCAGCGAGGCGAAGGCGCGGGGCGATGCGACCGGGGATCTCAATCGATGACGCCGATCATCGCCCGATTAGCCCAGCAGCCGCCGACACCGTACCGGCGGGATCGGTCCCGCCGCCGGATTCAGCCGTGCCGCTCATGCGGCTTGCCCTGCGCGGCCGGCGCGCCGGGCAGCCGCGACAGAAAATCCAGGACCGCGGCATTGAATGCGTCGTTCCGATCGCCCGCGATCATGTGACCGGCGCCGGCGACGTCGATGAGCTCGAGCTGCGGCAGAACCTCGCGCAATTCGCGGATGCCTTCATCGGTGAGGATGTCGCTGTGCATGCCGCGGACCAGCAGCGCGGGATTGCGGAATTGGCCGCAGCCTTGCAGCATGGCCTGCGAATCGAACAATGACTCATCGCCCATGGTGCTGACGAACGCCGGGTCCCAGTGCCAGCGCAGCCGTCCGTTCGCGTCGCGGCGCAGGTTTTTCATCAAACCCTGCGCGCTCATGGGCGGCGGCCGATGCGGGTTGTAAGCCGCCACGGCGGCGGCCGCCTCTTCCACGTTGGCGAATCCTTCGGGCCGCGCCCGCATGAAGCCGATGATCCGCGCCGCGCCATCCGGCTCGATGCGCGGTACCACGTCCACCAGGATCAGCGCGCGAGCCAGCTGCCGCGACGGTTCGCGACCGAGGGCATGCATCGCGGTGAGCCCTCCCATCGATGCGCCGATCAGCACCGGCGGGGCGGACAACGTATCGATGATCCGCAGCAGGTCGGAAGAGAGATATTCCATCCTGTAGCGCTGGCGCGCGCCGGCCCATTGGCTCTCGCCATGCCCGCGCGCATCGAGATTGATGACGTCATACCCGCGCGCCGCCACCTCGCGCACCGCCCGGCGCCAGGAATGGCGCGTCTGGCCGCCGCCGTGCATGAAAATGACCGGCTGGGCGCCCCGGGGTCCTGCCCGCTCGCCCGCCAGGGTAAGACCGTCTTCAGACTGGAACGTAAAAGGATGCGAAACCCAGCTCATGGCGCATATCGTACCGGATAGAGAGGCGGGCCGCCGCCGGCGCATTCGGTAGCGACATCAATCGTGGGTCAACGATGCTCCCAACGAGGCGCACGCCGCGCGAGGAAGGCTTCCAGCCCCTCCACCGCGTCACGCGTCGCCATCAGCTCGTGCAGATACTGCCGCTCGACCGCCGCCAGGCGCTGGCGCAATCGCTCGACGTCGGCGCCTCGGGCGGCACGCACCGCCTGGCGCAGCGCAGCGCCGCTCTTGCCGGCAAGTTGCGCCTCGAAATACGCGAGAGCCGCGGCCTGCGGGTCGGCGCCGGCGTCGGTCGCGAGACCCCAGGCGGCCGCCTGCGCGCCACTGATCGAACGGCCGGAGATCAGCAGATCGAAGGCGCGTTGCGGCCCGATCAGGGCCGGCAGCAGACAGGAAGCGGCCGGTGCGAACACGCCGAGTTGCATCTCCGGCTGGCCAAGCGTCGCGTCGCTCGCGACGAAGATGAGGTGGCAAGCCGTAGCGACTTCCAAGCCTCCGCCGAGGCATTGGCCACGTACCGCGGCGAGCACCGGTACGGGCGAGGCAGCGATGGTCAGGATCAAGCGATGCAGGCTTGCGAGCATCGCGCCGCAGCTCGCCGGCAGGTGCTCCTGCACCGAGGCGCCGAAACTGAAATGCGGCCCTTCCGCATCGAGCAGCACGGCGAGCAGTTCGCGGCGCACAAGCTGCGCATCCAGCACCGCCTGCAGCGCGGCGATCATCGCAGCGTCGACGATATTGGCCTTGGGCCGGTCGAGCCGCAGCCGCAACAGCCGGCCGTCGGCCTCGAGCCAGCTGCGCAGGGGCTCGCTCATGTGGACTTCGCTCCTTGTGGTACCAGAATCGCACGGCGCTGCAGGCTGCCGGCGTGAGCGGCCTCGATCACGCGGTTGATGTCGGCGAGCGGATGGCGTTCGATGAAGCCGGCGAGCCGCACCTTGCCTTCGAGTACCAGTTCGAGCGTCGGCGGATACAGTTCCGGCGCACAGCCCCAGTTGCCCAGCGCACGCGCGTGATGCGCCATGAGATTGGAAAGCCGCAGGTTCACCTTGTCG
>JAFEGC010000125.1 GCA_018240265.1 Pseudomonadota bacterium
AACCTTGTTTCCGCTGTTCACGGGCCTTGCCGATGCGGCGCAGGCGCGCGGCGTGGCCGCGACGGTGCGCGCCCAACTGCTGGCGCCCGGCGGTTTACTGACGACGCCGCGGCGGACCGGCCAGCAATGGGATGCTCCCAACGGCTGGGCCCCACTGCAGTGGATCGCCGTGCAGGGACTGAAACGCGCCCACCAGGACGCGCTGGCTGAAGACATCGCGCGGCGTTGGATCACGACGGTGAGCCGTGTCTACCACGGCACCGGCAAGCTCCTGGAGAAATACGACGTGGTCGAATCGATCCCGGGCGGCGGCGGTGAATATCCGGCGCAGGATGGCTTTGGCTGGACCAACGGCGTGACGCGCGCGTTGCTGGAAGAATACCGGTCCGTCGCGGCGCCAAACGCCGAAGCCGAACGTTAACAGGATGGGTTGCGTGGCCGATTGGAGGCCACCTCCTGCGCCACGGTTCTCAGCATGTCGAGCGGCGAGCCGGGCGCGGGCTTGTGCATCAACATGTGCACGTCGATGAATATGGATTCGCGCAGCGGCACGAAGGCCACGTGTCTCGACCAGGAATTCGCCGAGCAGGCCGGCGCGAAGCACACCGCCATGCGAGAGGCGGCATAGGTGAGCACGGTGGGCAGCTGGTCGCCGTGATAGGCGATATCCGGAGTAAATCGCGCCTTCTTGCAGGCTGCTATCACCGTATCGTAATGCGCCGGATATAGATGACGTTCGAGGATCGCGAAGCGTTCATTGCGCAGGTCCTGAAGCGAAACCTGCTTGGCTTTCGCCAGGTGATGGGAGTACGGAACACAGACCACGATCCGATCGCGCAAGACGGCATCAGTGACGATTTCTTCCGATCGCAGCCGGCCGGAAATCTGGCTCACACCTAGATCGACGAAGCCCACGTCGATGCGGTGATCGATCAGAGCGTCCAGCTGCAGGTCGGAACGCATCTGCGAGAAGCGCATCGCGACCGAGGGAAGTTTTGCGTGCAGCGCCGCGAAGATCGGCGCGAATTCCGCCAGCATGATCGAGCTCATGAAGCCCATGTGCAGCGTGGCAGAGACGCCGTGTGCGGAGGACTGCGCGGCTTCCACCGCCGAGGTGCTTTCGTAAATGATGGCGCGAGCCTTCTGCAGGAAGGCTGCGCCCGCCGGCGTGAGCGTCACGCTCCGGGTCGAGCGCTCGAACAGTAAAACCCCCAGCTCCTCCTCCAAGTCCTTTATCTGCCGCGTGAGCGGCGGTTGCGAGATGTTTAAACGCTTGGCCGCGCGGCTGAACGATCTTTCCTGGGCGACGGCGATGAAGTAACGAACATGACGTAATTCCATTATTACTCCCAAGGTATCAATCGCATATTAAATCAATATTGGACGTCATAGAGCCTCGATGTCAGATTTCGTCGCGGGAGATGGTTGGTTCGACTGAGGAGAACGAAATGGGGATTGCACTCTGGCGCGTCTTGCGCGGTTTCGCGGCGGCCGTGGCAGCTATCTTGACGGCGCTTCCGGCGGCCCGCGCCGCCGAGGCCGTCGCATCGGAAGAACTGACCGAAGTGGTGGTGCGGGCGACCAAGCACAACGAATCCGTGCAGTCGGTGCCGATCGCGATCACGGCGGTCAGCGGCGATCAGTTGCGGGAATACGGCGCGACGGATGCGGCCGATATCGCGGGCATGGCGCCCAACATCGAGGTGGTGCAGGGTATCGGCCTCAACTCGTTCAACATTCGCGGCATCGGCAGCAACGATTTCCAGACCAACGTCGATGCGCCGGTGGCCGTGCACGTCGACGAGGTTTACTTGAGCAAATCGTTCATGACCAAGATGTTCATGTTCGACATCGATCACGTCGAAACGGCGAGCGGACCACAGGGTACGTTGAACGGCCGCAATACCACGGGTGGTACGGTGAATTTCTACACCAAGGCGCCGACCTCGACGTTGAGCTACGGCGTCTCCGGCAGTTACGGTAATTACCAGACGGGGCGCCTGGAGGCTTTCCTGAGCGGACCGCTCATGGGGGACAAGTTGACGGGCAGATTGTCGATGGTGGTCAACCATCAGAACGAAGGTTATTACGAAAACCCGACGCTGGGCGAGACGGTCGGCAAGGACGATTACATCGCCGCGCGCGGGCAGCTCAAATGGGCGGGTGAGGCCACCACCACCCAGTTTACCGCTCACTTCGGCCGCAACACCGGCTCGCTGCCTCCTTACTATGCGACCGGCATATACACGCCGGCATCCTTCGCGGCGCTGAATCCCAGCGGAGGCGTCGCGGGCATGATCGGCGTGTCGGGACAGATGGTTCGCTGCGCCAATTATTCCATTGCCCCGGTATCGGGCGCCGATCTGAGCTGTGTCCGCGGGCATGATGGACAGACCGAGGGGACGGCCGATCCGTTCATCTCGCACGGCCACGATCCGCACCGGGTGGACAACACCGCGGGCGGCGCGCTGCTGAGGATCGATCATGACCTGGACCAGGTGCGGCTCAGCTCGCTGACCGCGGCGGAGTACTTCGAGCGCCACCAGCAGGAAGTCGGTGACGACAGTCCGCTGTACACCGGAACTTTCATTTTCTGGTACTCGAAAATAAAGCAGTACACGCAGGAATTGCGCCTCACCTCGCTGGATTCCAGCCGGTGGAATTACGTGGCCGGCCTGTTCTTCGAGCATGATGACCTTGCCACCAAGGATTATCTGACGCTGGGTTCGCCGACCACGGCGGGTCTCGGCGGCTTCTTCACCGATGTCGGGCAAAAGACCAATGCTGCGGCGTTTTTCGCCAATAGCGAGTTGCAGGCCACCGATACGGTGAAACTGATCACCGGTTTTCGCTACAACTGGGAAGCGACCACGATCAACGGTTCGACGTGTTTTGCTTCGGGCATTCCGGATAGCTGGATCAAGATGCCGACGTCGGGGTGTCTGGCCATGCTGTCCTCCTCCGATGCCATCGACGGCGGCGATCAGCGCAAGGATGACAACGCCTCGTTCAAGATCGGCGTGGTGTGGAAGCCGGAGCGGGCCAACGTGAACGATCGGGAGATGATGTACTATGCCACCGTCTCCACGGGTTTCAGAAGCGGTGGTTTCAACTTTGACCTGTCCACCGATCAGCCGTCGATGAACCAGCTCAAGCCCGAGGAAGTGACCTCCTACGAATTGGGATTCAAGTCCACCCTGGCGGGACGTACGCTGCGGCTCAACGGCGCTCTGTTTTATTACGATTTCAGAGACGGCTTCATCAAGGTCGACCGCGCGGGCAATCCGGTTCCCTATCTGATCAATGCCGCGGGCATCACCACGGTGGGGGCGGAACTGTCCACGACCTGGCTGCCGGCTCGCGGTTTGACCGTGAACGCAGGTCTGGGCTGGTTGCCGCAGGCGAAGATCAAGACGGACTACCGTTCGGACGGCATCCTGCTGGACGGGCATCGGCCGTCGGCGACACCGCGAGTTTCGCTCAACGGCAGCATCGGCTACGAGCTCCCCTTGGGCAGCGATCTGCGCGGCATGTTCAACGTCAGCGGCAATTGGCGCAGCGATCAGCACCTCGAGGCCAACAACAAGCCTTCGGACTTTCAGCGGGCGTACGGCCTGCTGAATTTGTACGTGGGGCTTCGCAGCGACGGCGGCCATTGGGAAGTCGCCGCCTGGGGGCGCAATTTGACCGACACGGTGTACAAGACCTACGTCAACGATCTACCGGTGTTCGGCTGGGCGCTGTCCCAGTTCGGCACGCCGCGAACCTACGGGATCTCCTTCCGGTATGCCAATTGAGCGTGGAGCTCTTGAGGCCGGGTGGCGGGTGCGTGGTTTGACGCGAGAGACATGCACTTGGTTCGCCGCGGCGGCATTGCTTGCGAACCTGGCGCTCGCCTCGGCGCCCGACCGCCCCGCCGCACAGGCCCCAGACGGCGCACAGTTGTTCGCGGTCCGTTGCGCGGGGTGTCACGGTCGAAGCGGTGAGGGCGTGTACGGACCGCCGTTGGCCGGCGTAGTGAACGAGAAGTTCGCCACGGTTGAGGATGAGGTCAAATTCGTGTCGGCGGGAACCGGTCGCGGGATGCCGGCTTTCGCGACTCAGCTCACTAAGGCGGAGCTGCGGGCCATCGCCGAGTTCACGCGCGCTTTGCCCAAGCCCGCGGATGATTGACTGGGTCCGCATGATCATGGTTGGAGGACATTAAATGATCGATATGCAACGAGAACGGGCGCGGCAGGTTCTCGACGCCGCAAGCCTGGGGCGCCTGGACCGCCGGCGGTTCATCGCGCTGTCGATGGCGGTCGGTCTGGTCGGCATCGTGGGCAAGGAGGCGGTGGCGCAGGCCGCGGCCGCCGGCGCGAAACAGTCCTCGAATCGGGCCTCGCTGGCGAAGGCCTACGATTACGTCATCGTCGGTGCGGGTCCCGCCGGATGCGTGCTGGCGCGTCGCCTGGTGGATCACGGCGCGACGGTGCTGCTGATCGAGGCGGGCGGGACGGACCAGCAAAGTTCCATCACGGAACCTTCCGTTTGGTTCACCAACATCGGCGGCGCGAATGATTGGGGCCGTACCACGGTTGCGCAGCCGCAGCTCGACAATCGTGAGTTGTTGATCGGCACGGGCAAGGTGCTGGGCGGTGGCTCCAGCATCAACGGTTGCGTCTGGTCACGCGGCTCGCCTCACGATTTCGACACCTGGGCTTACGAAGGCTGCCATGGCTGGTCGTTCGCCGAGGTGCTGCCCGTATACCGGCACATCGAGAACTGGGAGGGCGGTGCCAGCGAGTGGCGCGGTGCCGGCGGCCCGATTTCGATACGCAGGCCCGCTCACCCGCATCCGGCGGCCGTTGCCTGGGTGACGGCGGCGAAGCAGATGGGACTGCCGATCAACGAGGATGTGAATGGCCAGCGGCTCGACGGCGCCGGGCTGTGCAACTTGACCGTCAACGCCGATGGCACCCGGTCGAGCGCCGTGCGGGGTTATTTGAATCCGGTGCTGAACCGGCGTCAGTTGACGGTGCTGCTCAATACGCTGGTGACGCGGCTGACGTTCGAGGGCCGGCGCTGCACCGGTGTGCAGATCGCCGATGGCACCGCGACCCGCGAGGTGCGTGCAATCCAGGAGGTCATTGTCACCGCCGGCGGCATCGGCAGCCCGCATTTGCTGCTGCGCTCCGGCATCGGACCCGCCGCCGACCTGAAGCGCCTGGGCTTGGATGTCGTCACCGACTTGCCGGGAGTCGGTCAGAACTTCCAGGATCATCCGCTGCTACAAGGCGTCGTTCTGGAGTATCGCGGCGACATGCCCAAGCCGCCGCTAGGAAGCAATGCGGCGGAGGCGACGCTGTTCCATCGCAGCAGAGCGGACCTGCCGGGCCCCGATCTGCAGCCGGTGTTGATGGAATTGCCGGTCATCACGCCCGCCATTCGCAAGAAGTACGGCAACGTGCCGCAGAACGCCTTCACCCTGGCGCCCGGACTGGTCCGTCCCGCCAGTCGAGGCAGCGTCACGCTGGCCGGCGCCGATCCGAATGCGGCGCCGATCGTCGATGCCGCCTTCCTGCGCGAGGAGGAAGACGTGCGCGCGGCGATGTTAGCGACCGAGTTGTGCCGCGAGCTCGGCCGGCAGAAGGCCTTCGATGACATACGGCTGCGCGAGGTGATGCCGGGCAAGCCGCTGGATCGCGAGGAGTTGCGCGATTTCGTGCGGCGCTCGGCCACCAGTTACTTCCACCCGGCCGGCACGTGCCGAATGGGAACGAGCCACCTGTGCGTGGTGGACCCCGAACTGCGGGTGCGCGGCGTCGAGGGCCTGCGCGTGTGCGACTCGTCCGTGATGCCGACCATCAGCACGGGCAACACCTGCGCCCCGACGCTGGTGATCGCCGAGAAGGCGGCCGCGCTCCTCACGGCCGCGAATCGCAGCGCGGGGGCACGGGATTTTGCCGCTCCAGCCGTTCAGACAGGAGATATCCATGCAATTGGGTCTTGATAAACACTACGGGCCGTTCATCGACAACCGCTTCGCCACGGGTTCGGGCGAACGTTTCGACGCGCGCGACCCGGCCACCGGCGAGCTGCTCGCCACGCTGACCGAGTGCGGCGCGGCGGAGGTCGATGCCGCGGTGGCGGCTGCGCGCGCCGCGCAGCCCGGCTGGGCGGCGACGCCCATCGAGGAGCGATCGAGACTGCTATGGACTCTGGCCGACCGGCTCGCCGGCGACATGACTCGCCGCGCGCACATCGATGCCCACGACATCGGCCGGCGCCTGGGTGAGACCACTTACGATCAGATCATCGCGGTTGGGCACTACCGCTACTTCGCCGCGGCCATCATGACCCACGAAGGCTTTGGCCGAGCCATACCCAACGGCCACTTCATCGCCAAGCGCGAGCCGCTGGGTGTGTGCGCGCAGGTCGTGCCCTGGAACGTACCGACCATCATGGCTGCGGCCAAGATCGCGCCGGCGGTGGCCGCCGGCAATACCGTGGTTCTGAAGCCGGACGAGCACGCCTCGCTTTCGACCATGGAGCTGTGCAAGCTCATCGCCGAGATTTTCCCGCCCGGCGTCATCAACGTGATTCCCGGGCGTGGCGCCGTGACCGGCCAGGCGCTGATCCACCACAAGGGCGTGGCCAAGATCTCCTTCACCGGCAGCACCGAGGTGGGCCGCTTGATGGCCGCCGCGGGCGCGGAGGCGCTGCTGCCGGTGACGCTGGAACTCGGCGGCAAGAGTGCGAACATCGTGTTTCCGGACGTCACCGACTTCGACGCCATCGCCGACAACGTGGCCTTCGCGGCCATGTACTGCAACGGCCAGTCCTGTCTCGCCGGCACGCGGCTGTTCGTGCACGAGGATGTCTATCGGCCGCTCATGGACGCGCTGTGCTCCCGGCTGGCGCGGGCCGTCGTCGCGGCGCCGTTCGATGAGAAGGCGACGTTGAGTTGTCTGGTATCGGAGAAGCAGGGCAGGCGGGTGCTCGACTACATCGACGTCGGCCGCAAGGAAGGAGCGCGCCTGCTCACCGGTGGATCGCGGCGTCAAATCGCCGGCTGCGAAGCTGGCTACTTCATCGAGCCCACCGTGTTCGAGGCGCGCAACGATATGCGTATCTGCCGCGAAGAAATATTCGGACCGGTGCTGAGCGTGATCCGCTGGAGCGACTACGAGGTCATGCTTGCGCAGGCCAACGACTCGACCTACGGCCTGGCCGCGGGCCTGTATACCCGGGATATCTCCCGCGCCCTGGATACCGCGGATCGCCTGCAGGCCGGATCGGTCTGGGTCAACCAGTACTTCAACCTGATGAACGGTACGCCGTTCGGCGGCTACAAGCAGAGCGGACTGGGTCGCGAGTTCTGTCATGAAACGCTCAACTACTACACGCAGCTGAAGTCCATCACGCTGGCGAAGTCCGTTCCATCGCCATTCTATGTCCGCTGATCATGAACTCACGGCCGGCGGCGCGGCGCCGAATCCCGGTAGAAGAGCCGCGGAGCGTGAGCCGCTCCCGGCACGGGGGCTTTCCGAGGAAGATCTGAATCGGGAATATGGGGTGACGCAGGCAATCAGCAATCGTGAAGCCATATTGCAAGGCTTCGTCGACCGCAGTGTTCGCTTTCGCCATTCCAACGCCGGTATCCGCAACGTGCGCTTCGGCGCGACACGCGATGAAGTGCTGGATCTGTTTTTCCCGACCCGCTCGGACGAGCCCGCTCCGGTCGTGGTATTTCTGCATGGTGGCTATTGGTATCAGTTCACCAAGGAGGAGTGGAGTTTCATCGCCGCCGAGCTTTGCCGCCGGGGGGTGCTGGTCGCGATCCCGACCTACTCGCTCTGCCCGGGCGTCACGCTGACCGAGATCGTTCGGCAGATGCAGGGCTTCATCCAGTGGCTGCACCGCAGCTGCGAGACCTGGGGAGGCGATCCGACCCGCATCTACCTTGCCGGGCATTCC
>JAFEGC010000126.1 GCA_018240265.1 Pseudomonadota bacterium
CGGCGTAAACGGCGCCCACCCCGAAATAGGCCACCATGTGATCGATGCCGACGGACCGGCATGCTTCTGCGGCGCCAGGGGCTGCTGGGAAGTGTTGGCGCGCGGGCCTGCCATGGTTCAGCGTGTGCTGGAGGCGGCACCCACAAGCTACGCGCATCGCCCGGCGCTGACGGCGGAACGCATCTGTCAGCTCGCACGCGAAGGTGATGCCATCGCGCTCGCCGAAGTCTCGCGAGAGGCCGCACATCTGGGCACCGGCATCGCCAATCTCGTCACCCTATTCGCGCCCGAAGTGGTAGTGCTGTCGGGCAGTGTGATGCAGAGCGCGGACCTGTTCCTTCCGGCCATCCGTGAACAGGTCCGGCGGCAGTGCGGGCTGATCCCCGCCGATGCCGTCGAGATTCGCCTTTCGTCCCTGGCCGCCGACGCACCGCTGGTCGGCGCCGCCATGGTGTGGGGCCACCGCTTTCGCGATACGGCGGTCGCATGTTGAGCGCATCACCCCTGGTGATCCAAGGCTGCTATTTCCGTGACCTGATGGCCCAGCCCGAGGCCTTGCAGCGCACGCTCGAATGGCTGCAAGTTCCCGCGCGCTGGCGCGAGGTGCAGGTGCTGACGAACTCTCGCGCCTGGAAGCGCGTGGTGCTCACCGGCATGGGCTCCTCGTTCCATGCGCTGCATCCCTTGAACCTGGGGCTGATCGGCGCGGGATTCACGCCGGTAATGATGGAAACCTCCGAGCTCATCCACCACGGCATGCCGCTGTGCGACGCCGATACGCTGGTGGTGGCGGTATCGCAGTCCGGAGGGAGCGCGGAAATCCTGCGCTTCCTGGACCTCAACCAACAGGCGACGGTCCTGGCCGTCACGAACACGGCGGAAGGACGGCTGGCGAAAGAAGCCGACTGCGCCCTGCTCACCCAGGCCGGCGTCGAATTCTCAGTGAGCTGCAAAACCTATGTCAGCGCCCTGCTGGCATTGCAGTGGCTCTCCGCCCTGCTCACCGGCATGCCGGAAGCCGAACTATCGCGGCGGCTCGCGCCGCTAGCTGAGCAGGTGGCCGCGTACCTGCGCCACTGGCCCTCGCACACCGAAGCGCTTGCCGTCTGGATGTCCGGCGTGCGCCACTTGTTTCTGGTCGGGCGCGGCGCATCACTAGCCGCCGCCGGCACGGGCGCGCTGATCATCAAAGAATCGGCGCGCATGCACGCAGAGGGCATGAGCAGCGCCGCCTTTCGTCACGGACCGATGGAAATGACTCGAGCCGACATGTGCGTGGGCGTGTTCACGGGGGCGGCGACGCCCGGCGCAACGACAGTTGGCGTGCCCACACCCCGCGCGTTGAACCTGCGGTTGGCGCAGGAACTGCGCGAGCGCGGTACGCGCTGCGGTGTGATCGGCGTGTCCGCTGCGCACGCATCGATCCACCTGACACCGCTCAACCTGCCGGAAATCGATGCACTGACCGCGCCTGTGGTCGAAATCCTGCCCGCGCAAATGATGAGTCTGGCACTGGCCGGCCTCGCCGGTTGTGAAGCCGGCGTGTTCGAATCCGCTCGCAAGATTACGGACACGGAGTAGCCCATGGCGAGTGCTCACAATCGCATGCTGGTGGGTCTGGTGTTTCTCACTTTCTTCGTGATTTCTTTTCTCACCAACATTCTCGGCGCGCTGGTACCGGACATCATCGCGAGCTTCCACGTGTCGCTGACCTTGGCGGCGGTGCTGCCCTTCTCCTTCTTCATGGCCTACGGCATCGCCTCCATTCCCGCCGGCTTCCTGATCGAGCGCTGGGGCGAGAAGACCGTCATGTGCGCCTCGTTCCTGCTGGCGGTCGCGGGCGCCCTCACCTTCGCCTTGCTGCCCGCCTATGGAGTCGCCATCGGTTCGCTGTTCGTCATGGGATGCGGCATGGCCGCGCTCCAGGTGGCGGTGAATCCGCTGTTGCGAGTGGCGGGAGGCGAGGCACATTTCGCCTTCAATTCGGCGTTAGCGCAATTGATTTTCGGCGCCGCCTCGTTCGTCAGCCCGCTAGTGTTCACGTATCTCGTGACCGGCTTGAGTCACGGCGAAGCGCGGACACCGCTTCTTGACTGGCTGGCCGCGGTAACTCCGGAGCAGCTTCCCTGGGTGTCGATCTACTGGCTGTTCGCCGCTGCGGCCGCGGTGATGGTGCTGGTCATCGCGCTGGCGCGCATGCCGGTGGTGGTGCGAACCGCGGACGAATCCGCCGGCACCTGGCCTGCGTATCGCTCGCTGCTCAAGCGGCCCATCGTGTGGGCTTATTCCGCCTGCGTCATCGCCTACGTCGGCTCCGAACAGGGCACGGCCGACTGGATGTCGCAGTTCCTGAGCCGCTATCACGGCATCGACCCGCACTCGCAGGGCGCGGCGGCGGTATCGCGCTTCTGGGGCCTGCTCACGTTGGGCTGCCTGTTCGGCATGCTGCTGCTGAAGCTGTTCGACAGTCGTCGCGTGCTGCTGGGTTTCTCACTGGGCGCGCTCGCGGCCCTGACACTGGCCTTGTTCGGACCCGCAAACGTTTCGCTCATCGCCTTTCCCTGCGTCGGGTTGTTCGCTTCCATCATGTGGCCCACACTGATTTCCCTGGCCTTGAATTCGGTGGAATCCCAGCACGGCCCGTTTGCCGGCATCCTGTGCACGGGGATCATGGGCGGCGCGCTCTGGCCGCTGCTCATCGGCCGCGTCGGCGACTTGTTCGGCCTGCGTGCCGGAATGCTGCTGCTGTATCTGAGCTTCGGCGCCGTGATGAGCGTCGCACTCTGGGCCCGGCCGCTCATCGGCAACGCCGTGCTCAGCGCACGCGATGCCCGCTCGCCGGCACGCGGTTGAATGGCCGCTCCATGCAGAATGAAATGCCCATGATTCCCACCGACCGACCCATCTGCATCTTGATTGCTGCGGCGGCCCTGCTGTTGGCTGGCGCCGTGAGCGCGGCCGGTGCAGGACAGCATTATCTGGATCTGCCCGCGCCGCGAAAGCTGGAATTGCCGCCGCAGAACTGGGAAGGCGATCAGCAGCCGCACACGCTGTCAGTGGTGGAGTGGAATCGCGACGGCTTTCGTTACTGGGGCTGGTATGGTCTGAACAACGGCCGCGGCATGGGCCTCGCACGCAGCCACGACCTGCTGCACTGGACCAAGTATGAGGCCAACCCGCTGTGGCTGAATGCGCGCTGGCCCTCGGTGGTGAAGCTCGCCGAGAGTGGCAGCGAGGTCCTGTACCTGGCGATCACGCGCGACTATGACACGCCCAGCAGCCGCATCGTGCTCGCCCGGTCCGAGGACGGCATTCATCTCACCGAAGTTCGCAATCTGGTCGATCCGGTGCCCAACCAACGCAACCAGAACCCCGACCTGTTCCATGATCCAGTGTCCGGCGCATTCTACCTGACATTCTATCGCGGCAACGACACCGACTCCTTCGATCTGATCAGCAAAAGCGGTCCACATCCGATGCGCCTGAGCCAGGCACCCGAGAAACGGCTGATGCACACCACGCGCACTGTCGCCGCGCCGAACCTGCTGTACGCGGCACACGGTGGGCCCGGCGGCCGGGGTGTGTATTTTCTGGCGACGGAGATTTATCCAGGGCGCTACGGCGAAGACAAGACCAAGGACTGGCAGGTGAAGGTGTTCGCATCCATCCGGCCCGACGGTCCTTTCACGCCCACGACGGACAATCCGGTTCAGAGCGGCGGACGCGCTTGTCTGTTCCAGCACGAATTCGACGGCAAGTACTACGGCTATCAGTCCCGCATCGATCACACGCGCGAACAGTGGGACATGGAAGTACTGGTCACCGACATGCCGCGCTAGCGCGACGCGGCACTCTAAGTCTCGAGGGAGATCGAACATGGGTAACACACCGATTCGCATACTGCCTGTCTTGATCGCAGCCAGCCTGCTGCCGGCGATATCGCCGGCGCAGACATCGGCATCCCAGGACGCACTACAGGAGATCGTGGTCACCGGCGTTCGGGCGTCGGAGGCGCTGTCGGTGGAGTTGAAACGCAAAGCTGACGGCATCTCCGACAGCATCGCGGCCGAGGACATCGGCAAGCTGCCCGATGCGACAATTTCTGATTCGCTGCAGCGAATCACGGGCGTACAGATCGACCGCGAGGCCGGCGAAGGCACGTCGGTGAACATCCGCGGTCTGCCGCAGGTGGGCACGCTGCTCAATGGCGAGCTGTTCCTGACCACTACCTCCATCGTCAGCGAGCAACCTGATTTCGGTGACATTCCCTCGCAGCTGTTCTCCGGCGCGGATGTCACCAAGTCCGCTTTCGCGAGCCAGCTGAATGGCGGCATCACCGGTACTATCAATCTGCGGACCCGACGACCCTTCGACCTGAAACAGGGCTGGACGGCGAGCGCCGCTGCGGAAGCGCTGCGCGGAACCCAGACAAAGAAGACCGATCCCGAGATCAACGGGCTGCTGGGCTATCACGGGCAAGCGTGGGGCATAGTCCTGTCCGCTTCTTATTCAGACGTCACCCGCCAGAACTCCATCGATGGCATCGACCAGTATGGCGGTGAGCTGCTCGGCGAAACTACTGACAGCACCACCGCGGCGGAAGGCTTCCTCAACTCGTGGCTGGGCGTCCCGATTCCTTCTGGCATCCGGCTGCTGCACCCGGGCTCGTGCATCAATGACGGCGGGACATTCTCCCCGATCCCTGCGAACTCAACCACCGGCTGCGATATCGATGTGAACGGCGATGGCAAGGCGGACGCCTCGTTCTTCAATTCACCCAACTTCTACGCCCTGGATCGCAAGCTCGAGCGCAAGCGGCTGGGCACCACGTTCTCGATCCAGGGTGATCTCGGACATGGCCTCACGCTCACCGCCGATGCGTTCATCACCAACGAAAACCGCTTTGACCGCTCCACCGGATACCAGATCAATGCTGCTACCTGGAATGGCGCGACGTTTCTGCCGCTGCAGACGCGCAACACCGGCGTTCAGATCCACAATGGGTTCAATCAGTCCGACAGCGACACCCCGCTCAACACGTTCTACACCACTCAGAAGTATCTCGAGTACATGGGTGACTTCGAGACCTATGCCGAGAACCAGGCGGACAAGTCGCGCTCGCGCAATTTCAACCTGCAACTAAGGTACGACAATGGCGGCAATTTCACCGCGGCGGTGCGCGGCATCTACGGCAAGGCAGCTCAGGTGCACATGTCGGAGTACGTGCAGTTCGCGGTCTCCGACGGTTCGTTGTGGCCGAACGATCCGCTGGATGCGGCGCCACCGGGCACCTTCGTTTACCCGGGCGGCAACCGCGTGTTCGATCCACTTGGGTTTGCGCCCAACGTGCATGCCGCCACCATCGACATGACCGGGGATCACCTGGGCATCACCATGCCCAGCGACATCACCGCGCTGCTGGCCAACCGAGATGCCTACTCACTCAAGACCATGGCCTCGGAAAACAATTTCGACCGCCGCGCCAGCCTGGGTGGACTACGGTTCGACGGCCACTATAGCTTTGGCGATTCCGGTTTCCGGTTGGACTTCGGCCTGCGGCACTCCACCCGCTCCGCTTCCAACACCGCCTTCGCGCTGATCGCGCCGGTATACGGCGGCTTGGGCGCCTATCACAACGTGGTGGACCCGGTTACGGGCGAGGAAACGGATGTACGAGTGGCAGACCCGGCGGGATGCTACGTGCGCTACCTGGCCGCGGACGTGGTGCTGGACGGCGCGGGAATTCCCGGCGCCTGCCGCGCCGGTGATCCTGTCACCGGCTTCTACCGGGCCGGGGCCTTGTCGGCGCAGAACTCCAGCCAGCTGCCGGGGGTGCTGGGCAATAATTTCGGACTCTACCGACAGCTCGCCAAGGTCAGCGGTGTGAGCGTCTACGACCTGAACCCGAAAGTGATGGACAACGTATTCGCCTTCCAGAACGAGCTATACCCCGGCCAGGTTCGCGACGTAGATCCAGGCGGCACCTGGAGCGTGCGTGTGAAGCAGATCTCCTCCTACGTGCAGGGTAACTACGCTGGCGACATCGGCATTCCGTTCAGCGCCAACTTCGGCGCGCGCATCATTCGTACGCAATTACAAGTCGATCAGCACTTGGCGGGCCCCACCGGACCCTACTTCGTGACGCCGGTGGACTTAGGTATCAAGCGCACCAATCGCAGCTTCACCGATGTCCTGCCCGCCATCAACCTCGCGTTCGATCTGACACAGAAGTTCAAGCTTCGTCTGGCCTATGCCAAGAACATGCAGCTGCTGGACTTGGACCAGTGGGGCGGTGGCTTGACGCTCGAATATGGCCTGGTGGCCGGTACCTCACCGCCGATCTTCGCTGTGCTTAGCGGCAACCAGAACGGCAATCCCGGCCTGGATCCGTGGCGATCGAGCAATTACGACTTGTCGCTGGAGTACTACCTCTCGCACTCGAGCCTAATCAATCTCGCCTTGTTCTACGTCAAGGTCGACAGCTTCATCGCCAACGGCACCGAACTGCGCTGCGACCTGCCTGACCAGGACGGCGTAGTGCGAAATCACTGCGTGGCGATCTCAGGGCCGGTTCAAGGCCAGGGCAAGTCGCTTCGCGGTCTGGAGCTGGGCTTGAAGCAGTCCTTCGATTTCCTGCCCGGCTTCTGGGGAAGCTTCGGCGCGGACGCCAATTTCACCTACTCGCCCAGCAACGTGGGTCGCGACGTCGCTGGCAACGTCATCCCGTTCCAAGACAATTCACGCGAGCAAGAAAATCTGGTGCTGTGGTATCAGAGCAAGCGGTTCGAAGCGCGCGTGGCGGGCAACTACCGCTCCAAACGGGCAGTTAGCCAGGACTTTGGCGGCATCGCCGGCTTCGAGGAGTATCAGGCACCCACGTTTTACCTCGATGCCTCGCTGAGTTTCGACATTACGCCGCAACTCCAGGTCTACGCGCAGGGCTCCAACCTCACCAACGAGCGTGAGCGCTACTACCTGGTCTGGCCGGATCAGAAGCTGCACACTACCCAGTTCGAACCCCGCTACCTGCTGGGTGTGAGGGGGCGGTTGTGATGGCATGCCGGCATCTCAGACACCTCGCGGCAGAAAGCCTGCGGCGCGCGACGCGATCTCGACCTCGCTCTCAGAACAAGGGCTGCACCGCCCAAAAGGTCAGTGCTGCAATCAGCGCCGCGGCCGGAATGGTCAGAATCCAGGCGTAGACGAGTCCTGTAGCCAGATCCCAGCGCGTTCGCGACGGGTTCTGCACGGCGCCGGCGCCCAGGATGGCGCCGGTGATCGTATGCGTGGTCGACACGGGAATGCCGAACCCGGAGGCGATGAACAGCGTAATCGCGCCTCCGGCCGAGGCCGAGGAACCGCTCGCAGGGGTCAGAGGGGTGAGTTTCTGACCCATGGTCTTGATGATGCGCCAGCCGCCGGTCAATGTACCGAACGCAATGGCTACGTAGCAGCTCACCATGACCCAAAGTGGCAAGTGCTCTTGGGTCGCCAGACCTCGACTCATGAGCAGCAACCAGATGATACCCATGGTCTTTTGCGCATCATTGGCGCCGTGGCCCAGGCTGTAAAGCGCACTGGTCACTAGCTGCGTACGCCGGAACCAGCGGTCCAGCCGGCTTGGCGCGATGCGAAAGCAAGTCCAGCTGATGCCGAGCATCAACAGCGCACCGATAAGAAGTCCCAGCACCGGCGACACCACGATGAATACCGCGACTTTGATGATGCCAGGCGCAAGCAATGCTGTCGGGCCGCTTTTCGCCATCCCGGCCCCGATCAAGCCGCCGATCAATGCATGCGACGAACTGGAGGGAATCCCGAAATACCAGGTCACGAGATTCCAGACGATTGCGCCGATCAATGCGCCACAGATCACCGCATCATCGACGCAAGCAGGATCGATTATCCCTGAACCGATGGTCGCAGCAACTTTGGGTGCGAACGCATAGATCGCGAAAAA
>JAFEGC010000127.1 GCA_018240265.1 Pseudomonadota bacterium
GCACCGCCGCAGAGCACGGCCTGCTCGCCGAACAGATCGGTCTCGGTCTCCTCGGCGAAGGTGGTTTCCAGCACGCCGCCGCGCGTGCCGCCGATGCCGTGGGCATAAGCCAGCGCCCTCGCCTTGGCCTTGCCCGAGGCGTTTTGCCACACTGCCAGCAGGCACGGCACGCCGCGACCTTGGCTGTACTGGCGCCGCACCAGGTCACCGGGGCCCTTGGGCGCGATCAGCACCACGTCGAGATCCTTGCGCGGCTTGATCTGCTTGAAGTGGATGTTGAAGCCGTGCGCGAACAGGAGCGTTGCGCCGGCGGAGAGCAGCGGTTTGATTTCCTTGTACAGGGACTTCTGGGTGAGATCCGGCACCAGCATGGCGATGAGTTGCGCGCCCTCGACGGCCTTGGCCGGCTCCAGCACCTTGAGCCCGTCCTTGCGCGCCTTGTTCCAGCTGTCGCCGCGCCGCACGCCCACCACCACGTCGAACCCGCTGTCGCGCAGGTTCAGCGCGTGCGCGCGACCCTGGCTGCCGTAGCCGAGCACCGCGATGCGCGCACCCCGCAAGGCCTTCTTGTCGACATCTTTTTGCGAGTATAGACGCATGTAGTGAACTCCTGGGTCGGCGGATATTTGTGAAGCCGGTCATAGCATCACAGAATCACTTATCATGCAAGATTCCATGAACAGCGATGCCGATGCTATTTCCAATGCTATGGCCCATGCCATGGCCGATGCTTTGGCGCTGCACCTCGTGTTCGAAGAGGAGCTTGCCGCCTTTCGCGAAAGCCTGCCGGCGCCGGCGCAATCCTGGTTGCGCGCTCAGCCGTGGAATGCCGAGCGGCATCGCCTGCTGCTGTTGCCGGATGCGCGCGGCGAGCTGTTCGCCGCGGCCTTTGGGCTGGGACGGCGCGGCGAGATCACTTGCTGGCACGCCGCCGGCCTTGCGGGCTGCCTGCCGCCGCGGCGCTTCCGCCTGGCGCAGGAGTTCCGCGCGCCGGCCGCCACCGCGCTCGCGTTCGGTTTCGCCTACGGCAGCTATCGCTTCGAACGTTACCGCAAACCCGGCACGGCGCGGCTCGCCACGCTCGACGCGCCGCCGAACGCGGACCTGGCGTACGTCGCCCGCGCCGAGCGGGCGCTGCGCATGGGCCGTGATTTCGTCAACACCCCAGCGGCGGACTTCGGACCATCCGAACTTCTTGCGGAAATGCGTCGGCTCGCGACGCGGCACGGTGCCGAGTTCCGCCAGTGGCGCGGCGCCGAACTGCTGAGCGGCGGCTTTCCCGCGGTGCACGCGGTAGGTCGCGCCGCGGCACAGGCACCGGGGTTGGGCGAGATCCGCTGGTCACCGCCGGGGTCCGGCGCGTGGCCCAGGATCACGCTGGTGGGCAAGGGCGTGTGCTTCGACAGCGGCGGACTCGATCTCAAACCGGCCTCGGGCATGTTGCTGATGAAAAAGGACATGGGCGGGGCGGCGGCGGTGCTGGCGCTCGCCGACATGCTCATGGACGCAGGGCTGCGCGCGCAGCTGCGCGTGCTGATACCGGCGGTGGAAAACGCGGTGAGCGGGGATGCCTACCGGCCGGGCGATGTGCTCGCCACCCGCAAGGGCTTGACCGTGGAAGTGGGCAACACCGATGCGGAAGGCCGGCTGGTGCTGTGCGATGCGCTGGCGGCGGCGGACGAGGAGCCCGGCGAAGTGCTGGTGGATTTCGCCACGCTCACCGGCGCCGCGCGGGTTGCGCTGGGCCCGGATCTGCCGGCGCTGTTCGGCACCGATACGGCCGCGGTGCGCGAGTTGTGCGCCTGCGGCGAGGCCGAGGCCGACCCGCTGTGGCCGATGCCGCTGTGGTGCGGCTACGAGGATGAACTCGCCTCCAAGGTTGCCGATCTGAACAACGTCTCCGCCTCTGCCTTCGCCGGCGCCATTTTCGGCGCGCTGTTCCTGAAACGCTTCGTCACGGTGCACCCGTGCTGGCTGCATGTCGATCTGTATGCCTGGAATCCGCGCGAGCGTCCGGGCCGGCCGGTGGGGGCGGAACTGCAGGGCGTACGCGCCTGCTATCGCTGGCTGATGCAACGGTACGGCACCGTCACGTGAGATCGGTCCGCACACCGGACCTGTGGTTCCTGGTCTTCATCTGCCTGATCTGGGGCTTCAACCTGATCGCGGTGAAGGTGGGTCTGCGCGAGTTCCCGCCGGTGTTCTTCGCCTTCCTGCGCTTTGTCACGCTGGCCGTGGCGCTGGCGCCGGTACTGCGCCTGCACCGCGAGCAGATGGGGGCGCTGATCATCGCGGCGGTGCTGTGCGGCGCGCTCAATTTCGGCGTGCTGTTCTACGGCATGTCGCTCACCGACAACGTGGCCATGGTGGCCATTGCCTCGCAGCTGGGCATGCCCTTCACCACGCTCCTGTCCATCGCGCTGTTGGGCGAAGTGGTGCGCTGGCGGCGCTGGCTGGGCATCGCGCTGTCCTTCGCGGGGGTGCTCATCCTGGGATTCGATCCACTGGTGTTGCAGCAGGGCGTGGCGCTGCTGATGGTCATCGCTTCGGCCTTCGTCGGCGCGCTGGGCACCATTTCCATCAAGCGCGTGTACGGCGTGCGGCCGATCGAGCTGCAGGCCTGGTTCGCCATGGCCAGCTGGCCCATGCTGCTGCTGCTCACGCTGTGGCTGGAACATGGCCAGTTCGCCGCCTTGCGCCATGCGACCTTGCAGGGCTGGCTGGCGGTGGGGTATGTCGCTTTCCTGTCGAGCCTGGTGGCCCATACCGGTTATTATTATCTCATTCAGCGCTACCCGGTCAGCAGCGTCACGCCGCTCACGGTGCTCTCGCCCCTGTTCTCGGTGATTTTTTCCATCACCCTGCTGGGCACGGCGGTGACGCCGCGGTTGCTGCTCGGCGGTGCAGTGACGCTGGCGGGTGTGCTGATCATCGCGCTGCGTGAGCAGAGGATCATGGACACTGGTAGTTGAAGGCCATACGAGGAACGATGCAGACTATGAAGACCCGCAAGACGAACGCGAAGCGCACCGCCACCGTGGACACCCGCCCGTATTCGCGGCTGGTGGTGGATGGCGTGAAACAAACGCCGAGCCGCGCCATGCTGCGCGCGGTGGGCTTCACCGATGAGGATTTCGCCAAGCCACAGGTGGGTATCGCCTCGACCTGGAGCAATCTGACGCCCTGCAACGTGCACATCGACGAGCTGGCGCGCCGCGCCGCCGTGGGCGTGGAGGGCGCCGGTGCCAAACCGATCACCTTCAATACCATCACGGTGGCCGACGGCATCTCGATGGGCTCACCGGGCATGCGTTACTCGTTGGTGTCGCGCGAGGTCATCGCGGATTCCATCGAGACCGTGGTAGGCGCGCAGGGCTTCGATGGCGTCGTGGCCATCGGCGGTTGCGACAAGAATATGCCGGGCTGCCTCATTGCGCTGGCGCGCCTGAACCGGCCGGCGGTGTTCGTGTATGGCGGTACCATCAAGCCCGGCGCCGACAAGCGCGACGTGGTCTCGGTGTTCGAGGCCGTGGGCGGTTTTGCCAGCGGTACGGTGAGCGAGCAACAGCTCAAGTTCGTCGAGCGCACGGCGATCCCGGGACCCGGCTCCTGCAGCGGCATGTACACCGCCAACACCATGGCCTCGGCCATCGAGGCGCTGGGCATGAGCCTGCCGAACAGCTCGGCGCAGGAAGCCGTGTCCGAGCAGAAGCGCGACGATTGCAGCCGCGCAGGCGCGGCCGTGGTGGA
Organism: Pseudomonadota bacterium; assembly: GCA_018240265.1. Taxonomy (GTDB): domain Bacteria; phylum Pseudomonadota; class Gammaproteobacteria; order Steroidobacterales; family Steroidobacteraceae; genus TMP-86. The sequence goes on from JAFEGC010000127.1 coordinate 3,751, forward strand.
ACTGATCCGCCGCGGCATCCGGCCCTCCGACATCATGACGCGCAAGGCATTCGAGAATGCCATCGTGGTGGTCATCGCGCTGGGCGGCTCCACCAACGCGGTGCTGCATTTGCTCGCCATCGCGCATGCGGCGCAGGTGCCGCTCAAGCTGGATGATTTCACCCGCATCGGGCGCAAAGTGCCGGTGCTCGCCGACCTGCGCCCCAGCGGGCGTTACTCGATGTCGGAACTCGTGGCCATCGGCGGCATCCAACCGTTGATGAAGTCGCTGTTGGACCGTGGGTTCCTGCATGGCGAGTGTCTGACCGTCACCGGCCGCACGTTGGCCGAGAATCTCGCGAATGTGGCCTCGTATCCGGCCGGACAGGACATCGTTCACGGGTTCGACGATCCCATCAAACCCGACAGTCATTTGGTTGTACTGTACGGAAATCTGGCGCCCGAGGGCGCGGTGGCGAAGATCACGGGCAAGGAGGGGTTCAGCTTCAGCGGTCGCGCGCGGGTGTTCGATTCGGAGGAAACTTCGCTGGAGGGCATCTTGGGCGGCAAAGTCAAGCCCGGTGATGTGGTGGTGATCCGCTACGAGGGGCCGCGCGGCGGTCCTGGCATGCGGGAAATGTTGAGTCCCACGGGGGCCATCATGGGCAAGGGGCTGGGCAAGGACGTGGCCCTGATCACCGACGGGCGTTTTTCCGGCGGCAGCCATGGCTTTGTCGTGGGACATGTGTCACCGGAGGCCGCGCAGGGCGGTCCCATCGCGCTGATCAAGAACGGCGATCGCATTTCCATCGATGCTAGCGAGAGGAAAATAACCTTGCATATCAGTGCGGCAGAACTGAAAATTCGGGCAAAGCGTTGGAAGCCGAAAAAACCCTATGCGCGCCGCGGCGCGTTAGCCAAATATGCAAACTGTGTCAGCAGTGCATCACTCGGAGCGGTGACCGACGCCGATACTTAACTAAACCGGCGAGAAAGCGCCGGTAAGTCCTGGCATCGATCGCAAACAATTTTAAGGTTGTTCCATACATACTTTGGACTCATATCCATGTTCTTAACTCCTCATCACCCTTGCAGTGATGCGGGGACATGTGGCACGCTTCTTAGCTATTGAGGGGATCACATAAGTTCTATGTACAGGTACGAAGAACCATCACTGTTTTCCGGCAAACGCGGACTCGTGTTCCTGCTGGTGATTCTGTTCCATCTCGGTCTGGGTTACGCGTTGGTCAATGGCCTCGGTGCCAAGATCGTCCAGGTGATCATCCCTCCGGTTGAAATTGCTCAGATCGACAAACCCAAGGTGGACGACAAGCCGCCGCCGCCGCCGCCCAAGATCGAAGAGGTCAAGCCTTTCGTACCGCCGCCCGAAGTGGTGGACATCCAGGCCGACCTGGCGCCGACCAACGCCATTACCTCGACCACGAGCGTGAAGCAGGCTCCGCCGCCGGTTGCTGCGGCCGCACCGAAGCCTGTGGCTCGCACCTCCATCAGGATGGATCCGAGGCACCCGTTGAAGATCGGCGAGGATTACTATCCGGACGCATCCAAGCGCAACAACGAAGAAGGCACCTGCCGCGTGCAGTTGAAAGTTGCCGCTTCGGGTCAGATCGAGGATGCCACAATTCAGCAGACGTCGGGTTATCCGCGTCTGGATGAAGCCTGCCTCAAGGCAGTGAAGGGCCAGCGCATGTTGCCGGCAACCGAAGACGGTAAGCCCATCGAAACCGTGGCTGTGCTGCCGATTACCTGGAAGCTCAAGACGGAACGTTGATTTTCGTTATAACACTTTAATTTCTTTAATCGAATAGCAGAGGAAGTCGGTTCATGATGGCAGAGAATCCAGTTGTTGTTGACAACCCGTATGGCCTTGGCGCTCTATGGGCTCAGGGAGACTTCGTGGCCAAGGGTACGCTGGTCATCCTGGTCGTCATGTCGTTGCTCACTTGGTTCATCATGATCACCAAGTTCTTCGACCAGCGGAAAATGCGTTCCCAGGCGAATGAGGCCGAGAAGGAGTTTTGGACTTCCGGAAGCCTGACCGATGCCCTGAACAAGCTGAAAGGGCAGGGCAATCCGTTCCGTGCCCTGGCCGAGACGGGCAAGCACGCCTTCGAGCACCACGAGACCAACAAGGCCCGTCTGGCGGGCGCCATCGACACCAGCGAATGGATCACCCAGTCGCTGGAGCGCACGGGTGACTCCATCATCGGTCGCATGCAATCCGGACTGCCGGTGCTGGCCTCGGTGGGTTCCACCGCGCCCTTCGTTGGACTGTTCGGCACGGTGTGGGGCATTTATCACGCGCTGATCGCCATCAGCTTGGCCGGCCAGGCCTCCATCGACAAGGTGGCGGGTCCGGTGGGTGAAGCGCTGATCATGACGGCCATCGGCCTCGCGGTCGCGGTGCCGGCGGTGCTGGGCTACAACGTGCTGCTGCGCCGTAACAAAGTGGTGCAGGAGCGCGTCACGCACTTCGCCCACGAGTTGCATGCCTACCTGATCTCCGGCGCCAAGATGGGCCTGGGGCTGGACAGGAGCGGTTCGACCGCCAAACCTGCCGCCTCCCGCTAACGCAAGGACGGCGCATCTCATGGCGATGAGCATTGGCGGGAAGGAAGACGGTCAGGCGATGTCCGACATCAACGTCACGCCCCTCGTGGACGTGATGTTGGTGTTGCTGATCATCTTCATCATCACGGTCCCGGTCATCATTCAGCAGGTGCCGGTGACGCTGCCCAAGGCGACCAACGTCCCGACGCAGACGAAGCCGGAGAACATCACCATCGCCGTGGACAAGGACGGCAATGTCTATTGGAACGGCAAGCTGATGTCGGGCCAGGAGCAGTTGCTGAACGAGCTGCGCAGCGTGGCGCGCCTGGACCCGCAGCCGGAGGTGCACATTCGCGGCGACATCAACGCCCGCTACATGCACGTGGGCATGGTGTTGGTCGCGGCGCAGAGAATCGGCATCCGCAAGATCGGGTTCATCACCGAACCCGACCGCCCCGGCTACACCGGCGGTTGACCCAAAGGAGTATTCGCGATATGGCAATGAACGTAGGCGGGGCCGGCGAAGGCGAATCGATGTGCGACGTCAACATGACGCCGCTGATCGACATCATGCTGGTGTTGTTGATCATTTTCATCATCACCATCCCGGTGATGACCCATGCCGTCAAGATCGACAATCCACCGCCGAACCCGAATCCTCCCGCCGTCCCACCGGAAGTAATCAACGTGTCCATCGACTTCGACGGCACGTTGATGTGGAACCACAACCCGGTGGACCGTCAGACCATGCGCGGCTATATCGTGCAGGAGGCGGCCAAGGACCCGCAGCCCGAGGTCCACATCACGGTCGACAAGTTCGCGAAATATGAAAAAGTCGCGCAGACCCTGGCCGACCTGCAGAGTCACGGGCTGAAGAAAATCGGTTTCGTCAACAACGAGCTGTTTTAGGGTTTTGGCCCCAACCCGGGATCGGGGTGGGGCATGGATGTAGATTCGCTGGGGCGCTAAGCGCCCCTTCGTTTGTTGATCTCACGCGAACCGGCGTGACGCGTGAGATTAAGAGCCTGTAAGGACCGAGCCGGGCTCCGGTCAGCTAGACTCCCGGTTCAGGCCTGGTTCAGGTCATAGACTTTCAAATGCTTACATGGTTGCTATACGAGGATTCAGAATGAGTCAGATCAAGACGGCGATTCGCGCCATGGCGATGTCGGTATTGGCAGTGGTTGCGCTCGCATCCCTTGCACCCAGCTCCTTCGCCGCGGAAAAGGAAAAGCAGATCAGCCGCGTCATCGGCAAAGAAATGGCCGCCGCGCAGAAGGCCCTACAGTCCAATCAATGGGCCGAGGCCCTGAAGAATCTCGATGCCGCTTCGGGCAAGTCGGGTATCAACGCCTACGATCGCTCCAAGATCGCGGAATTCAAGGGCTTCGCCTACATCAAGCAGGGCAACTACAAAGCCGCGATGTCGGCCTACGAGGATGCGCTGGCCACCGGTGTGTATGGACCGGAGGAGAGCACCAAGACCCTGCGCACACTGTTCACGCTGGCGGCGAGTTCGCAGCAGTACGGCAAGGCTCTGGAATTCGGCAAGAAGCTGGTCGATTCCGGCGCCGCCACCACGGCGGATTTGGGAACCATGTCCCAGCTGTAT
>JAFEGC010000128.1 GCA_018240265.1 Pseudomonadota bacterium
CCCGAATCGCTCAAGTATCTGAACCGGCTGTCGGATCTGCTGTTCGTGCTGGCGCGCGTGCTGGCGCGGCACGAGAACGGCGCGGAAATCATCTGGGACCGCAAGCGCCTGGGAGCCTGAACCCCGCCGGTGCCGGCTCCGGCCGCTCCTACCGCGCAGGCGCAAGCCACAGCCGCTCGGGTCGCCTCAGCCCACGCTGCGCCAGCTCAGGCCGCGCCGGTCAGCTGCGGCAGCCGCCCGCGAATCCAGCTGGCGTGCCAGTCGAGCAGTTCGGCCACCGGCAGCGGCCGGCAGAACAGGAATCCTTGCACCTGCGTGGCGTCGCGCATGCGCAGGTACTGCCACTGCACGTCGGTCTCCACGCCCTCGGCCACGGTGTCGAGCGACAGACTCCGGGCCATGGCCATGATGGCATCCACCAGCGGCGCATCACCGCCGTGCACGCTCTTGATGTCGCGCACGAACATGCGGTCGATTTTCAGCGTATCGATTGGAAAACGTCGCAGGTAGGACAGCGACGAATACCCCGTGCCGAAGTCATCGAGCGCGATGGCAAGGCCCAGTTCCTTCAGCGCGGAAACCGCGTGGCTGACGCGGCGGGAGTTCTCGATCAGCGCTCCTTCCGTGAATTCCAGCTCCACGCCGCCGGCATCCACGCCGGCCGCGCTCATGGCGCGCGACACGCGCGCGGGGAGCGTACCGTCGCGGAACTGCACGCCCGAGACGTTGATCGCGACGTTCCAGTGCACGCCTTCCCGGCGCCAGCGGGCAAGCTGAGCGCAGGCCTCCGACATCACCCAGTCGCCGATGTCCACGATCAGCCCGCTCTGCTCGGCCAGCGGAATGAATTCGTCCGGCGGCACCATGCCGCGCTGCGGGTGTTTCCAGCGCAGCAACGCTTCCACGGCATCGACCCGCAGGTCCTGGGTGCGCAGCCGTGGCTGGTAGTGCAGCTGAAACTCGCCGCGCTCCAGCGCCTTGTGCAGGTCCGCCTCCAGCGACAGGTGATGCGCCGCCCGCTTGCTGATGGACTGCATGAACAGCTCACAGCTCCCACGGCCGTTCTTCTTGCCATGATGCATGGCGGCGTGCGCATGCTTCAGCAGTGTCTGCGGGTCGGCGCCGTCCTCCGGATATACGCCGATGCCGATGGTGGCGGTCACCGGCACTTCGGTGCCGCCCACCATGAACGGGCGCGCCAGGGTGGATTGGATGCGCCGCGCCACCAGCAGGGCCGCCTGCACGTCGGGCACGCCGGGGACTGCCAGCGCGAATTCGTTGCCGCCGATGCGCGCCAGCCAATCCACCGGTTCCACCGCCTCCAGCTGCAGCTCCGGCGCCACGGCGCGCTCGGGATCGCGCAGTGCGTGCTTCAGGCGCGAGGCGATGGCCACCAGCAGCGCATCGCCGTCCGCCTGGTCGAGCGTATCGTCGATGCGCGAGAAGTTGTCGATGTCGATGCTCATCACCGCGACGCGCCGGTCGCGCGCGCCGGCCCACGCGGTCAGCGGCCCGAGCACCTCGATCAGGCGCTGGCGGTTCGGCAGATGCGTGAGTGGATCGTAGTAGGCAAGATGGCGGATGCGTTCCTCGCTGGTCCGCAGGCGGTCCTGGGTCTGCTTGGCGCGCACCAGGAACTTCACCCGCTGCGCGAGCAACATGGGGTTCACGCCCTTGGACACGAAGTCGGTGGCGCCCGCGGTGTAGGCGCGCGACACCGAGTCCATGTCGTCCAGGCTGGTCATCATCAGTATGGGCACATGCGCCCCGCCCGGCGCGGCGCGCACCTGATCGCACATGTCGAAACCGTTCATGCCCGGCATGATCACGTCCAGCACAATGCAGTCCGGCGAACTGGCGCGAAACGCGGCCAGGCCCGCCGCGCCATCGGGCGCGCATACCACGCGAAAGCCCGCGAACTCCAGCGCGCTCTGCGCCAGAAGCCGTGCGCCGGGGTCATCGTCGACCACCAGCACCGCCGCCTTGTCGCAGGCCGGATCGTTCATGCGGCATGACTCCGGCGCTCACGCAAGAGCGCCGCGCAGAACTCGGCGTGCTCCTTGCGTATCTGCGGCACGCAGGTGGCCGCCTCCGCGCTCCTGCCCTGCCGCGCCAGCGCCTCGCAGGCACGCGCCAGTGCCGTGAGTCGCACACCGCCCAGATTCGCCGTGCTCGACTTCAGCGTGTGCACGGCGCGATGCAGCTCCGCGACATCGCCCTCGCGCGCCGCCACTTCCAGCAGGCGCAGGACCTCCGGCGAATGGCCCAGGTACAGCTCAATCATCGAATCCAGCAGATTCGCCCGCGGCAGGGCGGCGATGTTGCGCAGCACGCCCATGTCGATGACCGGCTCCTGCGCCGCTGGCGCGCAGGCATCGGCCAGCGGAACGCGCCGCGCGATTTTCTCGGGTCTCAGCCAGCGCGTGAGCGTGGCGAGCAGCTGCTGCCGGCTGAAGGGCTTGCTCAGGAAATCATCCATGCCAGCCGCCAGACACCGCTCGCGGTCCCCCTCCATGGCATTGGCGGTGAGCGCGATGATGGCTACGCGCGAGGCGCCGGCCGCCGCTTCGCGCCGGCGGATCTCGGCGGTGGCGCTGAGGCCGTCCATCACCGGCATCTGGCAATCCATCAGCACCAGGTCGAACCGCGGATCGTTCATCGCCTCCACCGCCAGCCAGCCGTTCTCGACGACGGTAATGCGGCAGCCCAGGTTTTCCAGCATGCCGAGCGCCACCTCGCGGTTCACCGGGTTGTCCTCGACCAGCAGTACGTGCGCGCCGCCGGCGTCGGCGCCGGTCTCGACGGTTGGCGTGGTGATGTGGCGCGTCTCGCCGGTCGGTTCCACCACCCGGCCGAGCGCGGCCAGCAGCTGTTGCTGCCGGATGGGTTTGGTGAGCATTTCCTGGAACAGCCCGACGGCACCGGGAACGTCCTGCGCATCCTTGGAACTGAGCAGGATCAGCCGCAGCGTCTTGAGCGACTCATCGCCGCGGATGAGCTGCGCCAGCTGCACGCCGTTGGTGCCGGGCATTTCATGGTCGAGCAGCACCACGTCGTAGAAATCGGCGGTGTGCGTATGCAGCGCCTGCAGCGCGCCCTCGGCCGACTCCACCGCATCCACGCCGATGCCCCAGGCGCGCAGCTGCTGCTGCACGATCTCGCGATTGGTGGCGTTGTCGTCCACCATCAGCACCTGCAGACCGATGAGCCGTACGCGTGGCAGGCGTGTCTGCGTGTCCTCGCTCTGCGGCACCGCCGGAAGCAGCACCGCGAAGCTGAAGCTGGAACCGCGCGACAGCGAGCTGCGCACTCGCACCTGTCCGCCCATCAGCTCGACCAGCTGCTTGACGATGGCAAGGCCAAGGCCGGTGCCACCGTACTTGCGCGTGGTGAAGGAATCGGCCTGGCTGAAAGCGCTGAAAATGCGCTGCTGCGCCTCCTCGCTGAGGCCGATGCCAGTGTCGCGCACCTCGAAGCCGATGCGCCCGTCCGCCTGCCGGTCCACCTTGATCAGCACCTCGCCGGATTCGGTGAACTTCAGCGCATTGCCGATCAAGTTGAGCAGCACCTGGCGCAGCCGCACCGGATCGCCCTTGACCACCGCCGGCACCGCCGGGTCGATCTGGCAGGCCAGCTCCAAGCCCTTCGATTGCGCTCGCGCCGCCAGCAGCTCGATGGTCTCCTCCACCGTCTCGCGCAGCGCAAAGTCGATGAACTCCAGCTCCAGCTTGCCCGCCTCGATCTTGGAAAGATCGAGGATGTCGTTGAGGATCTGCAGCAGCGATTCGGCCGAGCGCGAGATGGTCTCGGCGAGCCGCCGCTGGCGCGGCGTGAGCTCGGTTCCCTGCAGCAGCTCGGACATGCCCATCACGCCGTTCATCGGCGTGCGGATCTCGTGACTCATGCGCGCCAGGAACTCGCTCTTCGAGACGCTGGCGCGCTCGGCGGATTCCTTGGCGCGCGTCGCCTCGTCGATGGCGCGCTGCAGCTCGGTGTTGGCGGCGGCGAGGTTCTCGGTACGCTCGGCGACCTGCTGCTCCAGGAACTGGCGATATTTTTCCAGCCGCGCGTCGCGCTCGCGCATGCGCGCGAGCATCTGGTTGAAGCCCTCGATCAGCGAACCCACCTCGTCACGCGAATTGCTCTCCACGCGCAGGGTGTAGTCCTCCTCCAGCGACACGCGCTTCATGGTCTTGGCGAGATTGACGATGGGCCCGGATATCTGGTGCTGGAGCCGTGCCGCGATCAGATATCCCACGATCACCGCGCCAACCACCACCAGGAGCGCGGCCCAGGCATAGGTGCGAAAATCCGCGTACAGCGGTGCAAGCGGCGTCTGGATGCGCACATAGCCGGCGAGCTGGCGGTCGGCGCTGACCGGCACGGTGAGCGTGAACAGCGAGGAGTCGAACTCTTCCACCGGCTTGCCCGGATCGAGGCCGCCACGCGGCGCGGGTGGTTGCAGCCTGAGTTCCTGCGCCGAGATCTCGCGCCGGTAGCTCGCGAGCCGCCGGCCGTCGGGCAGGTACACATCGGCGGCGCTGACGAACGGCTCGGAGCGCAGCCCCATCAGCACCTCGTAAGCTTGGCGCTCATCGTGCCGGCGCATGGCGGCCGCGGTATTCGCGCCGACGAAACGTGCCAGCGCCGCCGCGCGATCCTTGACCTCGGTGCGAAATTGATTCCACTCGCCCACGGCGTGCACGCCCATGGCGATCAAAAACGCGACCGTCGCGGGAATGACGATCGCCACTCGCAGTTTTCGCTCGATCGGGAGATCTGCGAACCAACGCATCGCAGCTCCTTCGCTTCAACTTGGTTGTTCGGACTATCGGCAAGAATGAGCGATTCTTTGCCGGGGATGCGTGACCCTCATCACGCTGCGCGCGTGCTGCGCCTGCTGCGCGCGCCCTGCAAATCAAGAGGCTTTCGCGTCGATCAGGGAACGGATGAACGGCCAGTCGAAGCACGGACCCGGATCGGTCTTGCGCCCCGGCGCCACGTCGCTGTGCCCAACCACGCGGTGACGATCGAGTGTCGGGTAAACCCTGCACAGGGCATCGACCAAGGTGGCCAACTTGACATATTGCTTGCGCGTATAGCGACGATCGTCGGTTCCCTCCAGCTCGATGCCGATGGAGAAATCGTTGCAGCCCTCGCGCCCGAGATAGCTGGAGCGCCCGGCATGCCAGGCGCGATCATTGAAGCTCACGTACTGCACCAGTTTGCCGTCGCGCCGGATCAACACATGCGTGGAGACCTTGAGCTGCGCAACTTGCGCGAAGTAGGGATGCGCATCCTCGGGCAGTTCGTTGCGGAACAGTCGGTCGATCCACGGCCCGCCGAACTTCCCCGGCGGCAGGCTGATGCCGTGCACGATGATGAGTTCCGGCCGTAGCCCCGCCGGACGCGCGTCGAAATTCGGCGAGCGCACCTGGCGCGCCTTGCACAGCAAGCCGGTGCTCGCATCCACCGCGCAGCTCCCCGCCCTAACCTTGCGTTCCACATCCGCCCCACGTCCGCAGCGTTCGAAGCCGCCAGCATATGCGACAATGCCGCCGGTATGAACCTCGTTTCCGCGGCCATGCGTCGCGCGCCCGCGCCATGAGACTCACCCGCCTGTTCGTTCCTGTCGCGCTGGCGGCCGGTGGCAGCATCGAGCTGCCGGCGGACACCGCGGCGCACATCGTGCGGGTGCTGCGCGCCCGAAGCGGCGATCCATTGATCCTGTTCAACGGCGAGGGCTGCGAATACCCCGGCACCATCGACAGCGTGCGCGGCAACCGCGTCAGCGTCGCGCTCGGCGCCGAGCATGCGGTAGATCGCGAGTCGGCTTTGGCGGTGACGCTGGTGCAGGCCATTCCGCGCGGCGATCGCATGGATTTCGTGGTGCAGAAGGCCACGGAACTGGGCGTGGCGCGCATCGTGCCCACGTTAAGCGAACGCAGCGTGGTGCGCTTGGACGAGCGCCAGCAGGATTCCAAGCTCGCGCATTGGCGTGCCGTGGCGATCAGCGCCTGCGAGCAATGCGGCCGCAACCGCCTGCCACGGATCGAGCCACCACGGGATCTGCGCAAGCACCTGGCCGCGCCTTCAGATGCCACCGCGCGCTTCGTGCTGGAGCCGAAGTGCGCGAACTTGCCCTTTCCGGCCACGCCACCGATCGCGGTGGAAGTGACGGTGGGACCGGAGGGCGGCTTCTCGTCCGCCGAGCTCGATGCCATGGGCCTCGCCGGGCTGTCGGCGCTTCGACTCGGGCCGCGCATCCTGCGCACCGAGACTGCGGCGCTGGCCGCGCTCACCTGGCTGCAGACGCGCTTCGGGGACATGAATCCGGCGATTCCATGCTGACGCGTCTGAAACTGGTCTGCGCGGCGCTGTTCTGGGGTGGCACCTTCGTTGCAGGTCACGTGGTCGGCACGGTGCTGCCGCCCTCGGTCAGTGCGTTGGCGCGCTTCCTGATTGCAACACTGCTGTTGATCGTGGCGGCCCGGGTCATGGAGGGCGGATTGCCGCGGCCCGACCGGCGGCTAGCCGCGGTCACCTTCGTGCTCGGCGCGATCGGCATCTTCGGTTACAACAGCTTGTTTTTCACCGCCGTGAAACTCCTGCCCGCCAGCCGCACGGCCATCATCGTCGCGCTGAATCCGGTGTGCACCGCCGTGCTCAATGCGCTGCTGACACGCCAGCGGCTGTCCGTCGTGAGCTGGGCGGGCATCGCCCTGTCCTTCATCGGCGCGCTCATCGTCATCAGCCACGGCGATCCGCAGGCGCTGCTCGCCGGCCAATTCGGCGGTGGTGAGTGGATCATGCTGTCGGGCGTGGCCTGCTGGGCGCTGTACACGGTGCTGTCGCAGCGCATCCTGCACGGCATCACTCCCCTCGCCGCCACCACCTGGGTGTCGATCTGGGGCACGCTCCTGCTGGCGCTCTACGCCCTGCCGCAGCTGGCGCGAGTGCAATGGAGCGGCCTGTCGATATCCGTGTGGGCCAATCTGTTGTATCTGGGGATACCGGGTACGGCCATCGCCTACGTCTGGTATTTCGACGGCGTGCGCGCGCTGGGCGCGCCGCGCACGGCGGTGTTCAACAATTTCGTGCCAGTGTTCGGCGTAGCGCTCTCCGCGCTGCTGCTGCAAGAGCGGCCGCCGCTGTCGACGCTGGTGGGCGGACTCACGGTGCTGGCGGGTGTGGTGCTGACCGGCTACGGGCGCAGCCACGAAGGTAGTCGCGGGCGTGGCAGCGGGCACGGCGGAGGGCGGGGCGCACAGCCGCGGCATCGCTCATCCGAGAATGGAAGTCTCCTCGGCGATCATCTCCTCCAGACGGTCGAGGTCCGGAATGAGCGGCGTTTCATTCACCATTCGGATCTGGCAAATCACCGGCGAGCGCTCCGGGAAGCTGCGCGAGGGATCGGCGCGCACCACCTCGGCGTTCACGCGCACCAGCTGCGGAAAGCCCTGGGTCATGAGGCCGAAGAACCCTGACTGGAGCTTGCCGGTAGCGGCATGGAAAATCACGATGCGTGTACGGCCGGTGGGCGATGGCATGGGCTGGCCGAAGGCACCCTCGAAGGACACCACGGGCACGCTGCGGCCATTCCAGCTCACCAGGCCCGCGTACCAGGGCGGCGCATTGGTCATCTCCGCCAGCGGCTGGTAGCCGATGACTTCGGCCACGCAGGCGCGCGGCACGATCAGCCGCTCCCCGACCAGCGGCACCAGCAGACTGTACAGCTCCTCGCTCAGATCGGACATGGCGCATCAACCCTGCTGTTGCAGTTGGGCCCGCCGCCGATTGACCAGCGGATCCATGGCATCGAG
>JAFEGC010000129.1 GCA_018240265.1 Pseudomonadota bacterium
GCGGTGGCGGCGATCTGCTGGCGCGCTGCCGCTACATTCCCCGCCGCCGCATATTCTTGCGCGGCGCGCAGGTGGTAGTAATCCCGCTGCGGCGATTCGATCTGCGCCAGCGCCGTGTAAGCGGCCGCCGCCTCGCCATGCCGCGCGTCATGCGACATGCGCTCGGCTTCGGCGGCCTTGTCGCCCTCGGTTTGCGGGGGCTTGATCAGGGTGCAACCGGCGGCAAGCAACAGCAGGGCACCGAAAAACCAGATGCCGTGACGTGGACGGGGGGCGGTCACTGCCATAGGCTTGAAAATCCTTGTCTTGAGAGCTTACTTACGGGTGGTGATTATAGTGGCAAAGTCCGACCAGCTGGCCGATCCCGCCGCACCGACCGGCCGTTTGAGCGTGGTGGCGACGCCCATCGGCAACTTGGGGGACTTGAGCGCGCGGGCGCGCGAGGTGCTCGCGGGCTGCGAGCTCATCGCCGCGGAAGATACACGCCATACGCGCGCCTTGCTGCGCCATTTCGGCATCGACACGCCGCTCCTGTCGCTCCATCAACACAATGAACGGCAGCGCATCGAGCAATTGCTTGCGCGCCTGCGCGGCGGCGCGCACGTCGCGCTGGTCAGCGATGCGGGTACGCCGGCCATCAGCGATCCGGGTCTGCCGTTGGTACGGGCCTGCGCGCAGGCGGGCGTGCGCATCCAGGTCGTGCCCGGTCCCTGCGCGGCCATCGCGGCGTTGAGCGTGGCGGGCTTGCCCACCGACCGATTCTGTTTCGAGGGCTTTCTACCGGCTGCGGCCGGCGCGCGCGCGGCGGTACTGCGCCGGCTCGCTGATGAAAGACGCACGCTGGTGTTTTACGAGTCTCCGCACCGCATCGCGGAAGCCTTGGGCGCCTGCGTTGCGGCATTCGGAGCCGAACGCCCGGCCGTACTGGCGCGCGAGCTGACCAAGCAATTCGAGACGCTGTATCGCGGTTCGCTGGAACAGCTGTCCCAGAGCGCGCAGCGGGATGCGGATCTGGCGCGCGGCGAAATCGTGCTGATAATCGAAGGCGCGCCTGCCGGCTCACAGGAGCGGAGCGGCGCCGAGCTCGATCGTGTCCTGGGCATCCTGCTGCCCGAGCTGTCACTGAAGCAGGCGGCGACGCTGGCGGCGCGGCTCACCGGCTGCCGCGACAACGAGGTCTACCGGCGCGCTCTGCAGTTGCGGCAAGCGAACGAGATGGATTAACTGCGCGCAAGTGCGTATCGTCGCGCACCGGAGTCGGCCAGGCAGCCGCTGCGCATGCAAATGCGGGGAGGAAAGTCCGGGCTCCATCGGGTACGGTGCCAGGTAACGCCTGGGGGGCGTGAGCCCACGGAAAGTGCAACAGAAAGATACCGCCGGCGGGCCGCAAGGCAGGCCGGTAAGGGTGAAATGGTGCGGTAAGAGCGCACCGCGCGGCTGGTAACAGCCGTGGCACGGCAAACCCCACCGGGAGCAAGGCCAAATAGGGAAGCACGATGCGTCGCGAGGCGCGTCACCTGTGCCCACGGGGGCTTCCGGGTAGGCCGCTTGAGGTGCGCGGCGACGCGCATCCCAGAGGAATGGCTGTCCACGACAGAACCCGGCTTATCGGCCGACTCCCCTTTTCAAATCTCTGCATGATCGGCGAAGTTCAGCGAATTTCGCTGCTTTGCTGTCGCGTCGCTTATGCATCAAAATTTAAGAACCTCGGCTAACAGGTTGATTAGATTCGATCTGTTTACCGCCTCGCTGCGCTGACCTGGAATTGTGATCTAAGTCACTGTCAGAACGGGAATTTTCTTAACTTAAGGCGTTGACAGTGCGCGTCGGCGATCCCTATAGTGGCGCCTGGTGGGAAAAAGTGGGAGAGAATGGGTTTCAGGCCCATCCGACGATCATGTTCCGCGGTGCACACAAGCTGACACTTGACGTCAAGGGCCGGATGGTCATGCCGACCCGGTACCGCGAACGGATCGCCGAACGCTGCGGGGGCAAACTCGTGGTCACGGTGGACAAGGATCAGTGCCTGCTCATCTACCCCATGCCCGACTGGGAAGAAATCGAACGCAAGTTGATGAGCCTGCCCTCGTTGAACCCCCAGGCCCGCCGCCTGCAACGCCTGATGGTGGGTCATGCCACCGATCTGGAACTCGACAGCCACGGGCGTGTGCTGTTGCCACCGAATCTGCGGGAGTTCGGGTCGCTGACCCGCGAGGCCATGTTGATCGGCCAAGGCCAGCGCTTCGAACTGTGGGACGAGGCGCGCTGGAACGAGCGGCGCAGCGAATGGTTGGCAAGCGAGACGGATTCCGCCGACTTGCCGGCCGAGCTCGAATCGTTGTCGTTGTAACGACTCCAGCCTCGATCGATGGCGCGGAGCGGGGAAGGGGTCGGGCATACGCCAGTGCTGCTGGCGCAGGTGTTGGAGTCTTTGGAAGTGCGGCCGGACGGTGTTTATCTCGACGCCACTTTCGGCCGTGGGGGACATGCAGGGGCGATCTTGAGCAGATTGGGTACGGACGGTCGGTTGTTGTGCCTTGATCGCGATCCTGCGGCTATTGCCGGAGCGGGCGACATCGCGGCGGATGCGCGCGTGAGCCTGCAGCATGCGCAATTCTCGCGCCTGGCCGAGTGCGCCGACCGCGTACGTCCCGGTCTTCGCTTCGACGGCATCCTGTTCGATCTGGGCGTGTCTTCGCCGCAGCTGGATGAGCCTGCACGCGGATTCAGCTTTCTTGCCGACGGACCGCTCGACATGCGCATGAATCCGGGGCAAGGGGTGAGCGCCGCCGACGTGGTGAATCACGCCGGCGAAGCGGAGCTCGCGCGTATTTTTTTCGAGTACGGCGAGGAGCGCTTCGCGCGGCGCATCGCGCGCGCCATCGTGACCGATCGCCGCGAGCGGCCCTTTCGCACCACCTTGGATCTCGCCGGCCTGATCGTGCGTGTCGCGCCCGGTCGCGAGCGTCATAAGCATCCGGCCACCCGCGTGTTCCAGGCGTTGCGCATCCACGTCAACCGTGAACTGGACGAGCTGCGCCAGGGCCTGGATCGCGCGCTCGAGCGGCTCGAGGCGCGCGGGCGCCTGGCAGTGATCAGCTTCCATTCGCTGGAAGATCGCTTGGTCAAGCGCTTCATGCGCGACCACGCGCGCGTCGACCCGGTGTACGCGGGTCTGCCGCAGATTCCGCTACAGGCGCTGCCCACGCTCAAGCTCATCGGCAAGTCCATCGAGCCCAGCCTGCAGGAAATCGAACACAACCCCCGCGCCCGCAGCGCCCGGCTGCGCGTTGCCGAACGACTGCCAGAGAAGCTCGCCGCATGAAAAGCCGTAACCTAGCGTATCTCGCCCTGCCCATCCTGTGGGTCGCGGTGCTCGCCTCGGCCACCGCGGTCATCTATTCGCGCCACCAGGCGCGCGACCTATTCATCAAGCTGGAAAGGCTCAACGCCGACCGCGATGCGCTGGAGATGGAGTGGGGCCGACTGCAATTGGAGCAGAGTGCCTGGTCCTCGCATGCCTTCGTCGAACGGGTGGCCAACGCCAGGATGAAAATGGGATTACCCACGCCTGCGGATGTGAGGATCGTGCGTCAATGAAGCGGCGTGCGGCGCAGGCCGACACGGCGGCTCGGAGCTTTCGCTGGCGCTCCGCGGTGGTGCTGGCGCTGGTGTTGCTGTGTGCCGGCGGGTTGTCGGTGCGGGCGCTGGAGCTGCAGTGGCTGGATCATGGATTTCTGGCCAAGCAGGGTGATGATCGCACCATGCGGGTGGCGCGCATCATCGCGCATCGTGGCGCCATCACCGACCGTAACGGTGAGCCGCTGGCGCTGTCCACACCGGTGGATTCGGTGTGGGCAAATCCGCAGGAGCTCAACGACAACCTCGACCAGGTGCCGCGGCTGGCGCAGCTGCTCAAGCAGGAGCCGCAATCCCTGGTGCGCCGGGTCACCAGCAACCTGGACCGTGAATTTCTGTACTTGGCCCGGCACCTGCCGCCGGAACAGGCGGCGCGGGTCAAGGCGCTGGGCATTCCCGGCGTCAATCTGCAACGCGAGTACCGGCGCTACTACCCCGCGGGTGAGGTCTCGGGGCACGTCGTCGGCTTCACCACCGTGGACGACCAGGGCCAGGAGGGTCTGGAACTGGGGTTCGACCAGCTGCTCGACGGCGAGAACGGCGCGAAGCGCGTCATCCAGGATCTGTACGGGCGCTCGGTGCAGAACGTGGAGAGCATCCGCGCGCCGCGCCCGGGGCGCGATCTCACTGCCAGCATCGACCTGCGCATCCAGTATCTGGCCTACCGTGAACTCAAGTCCGCGATGCAGGAGTACCGCGCCCGCGCGGGTTCGGTGGTGGTGCTGGACGTGGACTCGGGCGAGGTGCTGGCGATGGTGAACCAGCCCTCCTATAACCCCAATGACCGCGACCAGATCAAGGCTGGTCTGTACCGCAACCGGGCCGCCACCGACATTCTCGAACCCGGTTCCAGCATCAAACCCTTCATCATCGCGGCGGCGCTGGAATCCGGGCAGTTCCACGCCGACAGCGTGATCGACACTTCGCCCGGATTTCTCAAGGTCGCCAACAAGGTGTTCGACGACGAGCACCCGCTGGGGAGTGTGGACATCGCCACCATCCTGGCCAAGTCCAGCAACGTCGGCATGCTGAAAATCGCGCTGGCGCTCAAGCCCGAGCAGATCTGGGACACGCTCACCGCGCTTGGCTTCGGCCAGGTCACCGGCAGCGGCTATCCGGGCGAATCCGCCGGCATGCTCAGTCACTTTTCCCACTGGCGGCCCATCGGCATCGCCACGCTGTCGCATGGCTACGGCCTGTCGGTGACGCCGCTCCAGCTCGCTCACGCCTACGCCATCGTCGGCGCCGGCGGCATTGCGCGCCCCGTGTCCTTCGAGCGCGTCGCTGGGCCGGTCCCGGGCCAGCAGGTCATCCCGCGCAACGTGGCCGGTTCGCTGGTGCGCTTGATGGAATCGGTGGTCACCGCTGAGGGCGCCACCGGCAAGCGCGCCACGGTGGTGGGCTACCGTGTCGCGGGCAAGACCGGTACGGCCTGGAAATCCAACGCCGGCGGCTACTCCACCGACAAGTACATGGCGGTGTTCGGCGGTCTGGTGCCGGCCTCGCGTCCACGGCTCGCCACCGTGGTGGTGATCGATGAGCCCAGCGGCGGCAAGTATCACGGCGGCGACGTGGCGGCGCCGGTGTTCTCGAGGGTGATGACCGGCGCGCTGCGCCTGATGGACGTGCCCCCCGACGATTTGCAGAACGTGCCGGCCACCACGCTGGTGCAGTCCAACGACAGTCCATGAACGAAGCCTACGACATCGATCTCGCCTCGCTTCTCGAAGGTATCGTGGCGATAGCCGCGGGCGATGTGCGCATCACCGACTTGACGCTGGATTCGCGCGCGGTGCGGCCGGGCTCGCTGTTCTTCGCGCTGGCGGGCACGCGCCAGCATGGCCTGGCGTACCTCGATGAAGCCGTGCGCCGTGGCGTGCGCGCAATTCTGTGGGAAACCGCGCCCGGCATCGAGCCGCCGGTCGCGCGCGAGGATGTACTGATGCTCGCGGTGCCCAAGCTCTCGGCCATGGTGGGGCGTATCGCCGACCGCTTTTTCGGCCGCCCTTCCGCGCATCTGCGCGTGGTGGGCATCACCGGCACCAATGGCAAGACCACCTGCGCCTGGTTGGTCGCCACGGCGCTGGAGCGGTTGAACCGGTCGGCCGAATACCTGGGCACGCTGGGCGCGGGGGTGCCCGGATCGTTGCGCGGCGGCTCGCACACCACGCCTGACGCCGTGCAGGTGCATCGCGAGTGCGCCGCCATGCGCGCGCGCGGAACGCGCTTCGTCGCCATGGAGGTTTCCTCGCATGCGCTGGCGCAGAACCGCGTCTCGGGGTTGCGTTTTGCCGTGGCCGCCTTCACCAATCTCACCCGTGATCATCTGGACTATCACGGCTCGATGCAGGAGTACGGTGAGGCCAAGGCGCAGTTGTTCCTGCGCGAAGCGACCGGCCGCCGGGTCATCAACGTGGGCGATGCCTTCGGGCTGGTCCTGTCGCAACGCCTGGCCGACCGCGAGGGACTCACCGTGGTGTGGGCAGGCGCGAAACCCGCCGTCTCCGGCAGCATGCGCGCGGTATACGCCACCGCCGTGCATTCTGAAGCGGAAGGCCTGCGGGTGGAGTTCGACGGTGCCGGCGGGCGCGGCACCTTCCGCTCGCCGCTGATCGGCCGGTTCAACGCGGAAAATCTGCTGCTTGCGCTCGGCATCCTGCTGGCGCTGGATGTGCCGATGGCGGAGGCGGTGACGGCTCTGTCACGCTGCACGGCGCCGCCCGGGCGCATGCAGTGCGTGGATGGCGGCGGCAACCGGCCGCTGGCCGTCATCGACTATGCGCACACGCCCGATGCCCTGGCCAAGGCGCTGGCGGCGGTGCGCGAGCATTGCCGGGGTCGCATCTGGTGCGTGTTCGGCTGCGGCGGCGATCGCGACGCCGGCAAGCGGCCGCTGATGGGTGCGGTGGCCGATGAGCTCGCCGATCGCATCGTTCTCACCGACGACAATCCGCGCTCCGAGGCGCCCGCGGCCATCACCGCGGCCATCGCGGCCGCCGTGCGGCGGCATGAGGTGCGCATCATCCATGACCGGCGCGAGGCGATCCGTAGCGCGCTGTCGAGCGCGAGCGCCGGGGATCTCGTGCTCATCGCCGGCAAGGGGCACGAGGACTACCAGATCTACGGCGAGCGCCGTGTACCCTTCAGCGACCAGTTGGAAGTGCAGCGGCACTTCGGGATGGCGGCATGAAGCGCACGCTGGCGGAGGTTGCGCGCGTGACCGGTGGACGCCTGGTAGGGGGCGATCAGTCCTTTCTCGCCGTGTCCACGGATTCGCGCACCCTTGAAAAGGGCGCGTTGTTCGCGGCGCTGCGCGGTCCGAATTTCGACGGCGGTGAATTCGTCGGCGCCGCCGCGGCGCGTGGCGCGGTGGGCGCGCTGGTGCTGCGCCGTGTCGAAACAGACATCGGCCAGATCGTGGTTCCCGATACGTTGGCGGCGTTGCAGAAAATGGCGCTGAGTTGGCGCGGCAACTTCGACATCCCGGTGGTGGCGGTGGCCGGTAGCAACGGCAAGACCACCACCAAGGAAATGATCGCCACCATTCTGAGCTTGCGCGGTCCCTGTCTGTCGACGCGCGGCAACCTCAACAATCACATCGGCGTGCCGCTGACGCTGATGCGCCTGGAGGCGAGCCACCGCAGCGCCGTGATCGAGGTGGGCGCGAACCGGGTCGGCGACGTGGCCGAACTGATTCGCTGGGTGCTGCCCGCCATCGCCGTGGTCACCAATGCCGGCGCCGAGCACCTGGAGGGTTTCGGCGATCTGGACGGCGTGGCGCGCGGTGAGGGAGAGGCCTTCGCATCGCTGGGGCCTTCCGGCACGGCCGTCATCAACGCCGACGATGCCTATGCCGGCTACTGGCGCAACCTGGCGCGCGATTCGCGCATCCTCACCTTCGGCCTGCGTGCGCCGGCGGATTTCGGTGCGCGCGAGGTGCGGCGCGGCATCGATGGCGGCGAATTCGTCACGCGCTTCATACTGACGGCCCCGCAGGGTGAGCGCCCGGTGCGGCTGCAGGCGGGTGGAGATCACAACCTGGTCAACGCGCTGGCCGCCGCGGCGGCCA